>NZ_JAOTGI010000007.1:0-80307 GCF_044427255.1 Streptococcus sp. 2021WUSS126
TAGCTTGAATCATGGTTTTCATCGTTAGCTGACTTTTCCGACTAAAATCTTTTTCAGGATGAAGCACAAACTGGTTTGCGGTGGAAACGATGTCGTTAATACTATCAAGTAAATGAGCTTTAATCTGATCTAGCATGACTTTTCCCCTTTTATTTTTAGTGTAACATAAAAACTAACCCACCACAAAATGTGATAGGTTAGTTAACTTAATGACATTGCGCTCTTGCGGGGTTTTATGATATAATGAATATCTAGGAAAGGAGCCGATATGGCACAATCACAAAATACAAGCGTTGAACTCCAAACCACAGGGGTTTCCTACATGGGCTTTGGTGGCAAGGTTGGTAAATTTCTAATTGGTGACAAGGCACTTGAGTTCTACCCAGATAGCAACGTTGAACGCTATATCCAGATTCCTTGGTCAGAAATGACTAGCATTGGCGCAAACGTTTCTGGAAAAACAATCAGTCGTCATTTTGAAATTTATACAGAAAAAAGTCGATTCTTGTTTGCATCTAAAGATTCTGGTAAGATTCTTAAAATTGCCCGTGAGCATATCGGCAATGAAAAAGTTGTGAAATTACCGACTCTTCTGCAAACAATTGGCAGAAAAATTTCGAATCTATTTGCCAAAAAATAAAAAATCAAGTATAATAGTAGAAACGGATAAGTAGCTTCTAGCTCCTTTCAGAAAGTCTGCGGTCGCTGTGAGCAGATAGGAAAAAGTTGTGAAATTCTACCGTTATGAAATTATCAAAATACAATCAAGTGCACAGAATGTGAAGCTGGATGGAACCGCGGTAAATATCGCTCCAGCATCTCTCATTCTGTGTTTTTTTATTCTAAAGGAGACATCTATGCTAGATATCAAACGTATTCGTACAGATTTTGACGGAGTAGCTGCCAAATTAGCTACTCGTGGTGTGGCTGCCGAAACCTTGGCAGACATCAAGGAATTGGATGCAAAACGCCGTGAAATTTTGGTTACTGTAGAAGAATTAAAAGCAGAGCGCAACACTGTTTCTGCAGAGATTGCCCAAGCAAAACGCAACAAGGAAAATGCGGATGACAAAATTGCTGCCATGCAAAAATTGTCTACCGATGTAAAAAACTTGGATGCTGAACTCTTGGAAATTGATGAAAAACTAAATGCCATCCTTGCAGTTCTTCCAAATACACCGCACGATTCTGTCCCTGTTGGTGCAGATGAAGAAGAAAACGTGGAAGTTCGTCGTTGGGGAACACCACGTGAATTCACTTTCGAGCCAAAACCTCACTGGGATTTAGGTGAAGACCTTGATATTCTGGACTGGGAACGTGGTGCAAAAGTAACTGGTACCCGCTTCCTCTTCTACAAGAACTTGGGTGCTCGCTTAGAACGTGCCCTCTACAACTTCATGTTGGACGAGCATATCGCAGAAGGCTACCAAGAAATCATCACACCTTACATGGTCAACCACGACTCTATGTTTGGTACTGGTCAGTATCCAAAGTTCAAGGAAGATACCTTTGAGTTGGCAGACACTAACTTTGTCCTCATCCCAACTGCAGAAGTGCCGTTGACCAACTACTACCGCAACGAAATTTTGGAAGAAAAAGACCTGCCAATCTACTTCACAGCCATGAGCCCGTCTTTCCGTTCTGAAGCTGGTTCTGCTGGTCGTGACACCCGCGGTCTTATCCGCCTCCACCAATTCCACAAGGTTGAAATGGTCAAATTTGCCACACCTGAACAGTCTTATGATGAATTGGAAAAAATGACGGCAAACGCAGAGAATATTCTCCAAAAACTAGGCTTGCCTTACCGCGTTTTGGCCCTCTGTACAGGCGATATGGGCTTCTCAGCTGCTAAGACCTATGACTTGGAAGTCTGGATTCCTGCCCAAAACGCCTACCGTGAAATCTCAAGCTGTTCAAATACCGAGGATTTCCAAGCCCGTCGTGCCCAAATCCGCTACCGTGATGCTGCTGACGGCAAGGTTAAATTGCTCCACACCCTCAACGGATCTGGTCTAGCAGTTGGCCGTACCGTAGCTGCCATCCTTGAAAACTACCAAAACGAAGACGGATCTGTCACCATTCCTGAAGTGCTCCGTCCATACATGGGTGGGGCGGAAGTTATCAAACCTTAAAATAGACATAGCAAAAGACGACTCCGAACGGAATCGTCTTTTCGTTTTGCTTATTGAAAATAGTAGAAAGCTACTACCGACCAGGCATTATTGATAAAAAGTATTGCCCTAGAATCAATCAAAATTAAATTAGAACAAAAGATGTTGCCGTTGTCCATTTGACTAACAGGAATGTCTTTTTATTTCCCTGAAATCCACTTCTCCATATAGACCATATCCATGCCTTCCTGCTCAGGCTCGGTTTTGATAGCCTTATAGCCTAGACTTTCGTAGAAAGCGACCAATCTAGGCTCCTGTAAAACCGTACAGAGTACCCAGCGTCTAACCGTTGGATAAAGTTGTTCTAAGTCTAGCATAGCCTTATGACCATAGCCTTTTCCTCTGTGGTCTGGATCAATGCCAATCAGACCTAGCCAGCCCTGGTCTGCATCTTCAGCGACCGTTGTTCGTACCAGTCCGACTGTCTGACCCTCTTCGACAATCTTATAATAGCTGCAATTTGGTCGTGCAAAGCGTGATTGGAAGTAGTCCATAGTTTCAATGGCAGGGTTGTATTGGTCCTGATAGGTTTCATACAAGGCTGCAAATGCTCGGTGTTGAATGGGCAATAATTCTTCTGCGTTTGATAGATCTGCTTTTACTAACATGGAAAACCTCCTGAAAATTATTTTATCCATTGTATCAAATCTAGCAAAAAAAACTAGGTTTTCCTAGTATTTTCTAAAGCGTTGATAGCGATTTTCGAGTAGTTGATCAAGTGGCAAGGCTTGGAGTTGAGCCAACTGACTGACCAGGTTTTCCTTGATGTCAGACAAGACTTCCTTGGTCGCTCTGCCATTTTCCAAAACAACTCGATCGACCACTTGGAGTTTCTCCAACTCATAAGAAGTGATCTTCATGAGTTCTGCCGCTTCCATGGCCCGACTGCCGTCTTTCCAGAGGATAGAGGCGAAACCTTCAGGGCTGAGGACGGCGTACATGGAGTTTTCTAGCATCCAGACCTGGTCTGCGACTGCTAGGGCAAGTGCTCCACCAGAGCCTCCCTCACCGATGATAATGGCGATAATAGGCACCTTGAGGTCGCTCATCTCCATGAGGTTGCAGGCAATGGCCTCGCCCTGTCCACGCTCCTCGGCACCGACGCCTGGATAGGCTCCAGCGGTATTGATAAAGGTGACAACAGGACGCCCAAACTTTTCCGCCTGCTTCATGAGGCGAAGGGCCTTGCGGTAGCCTTCAGGGTGGGGCTGACCGAAGTTGCGTTTGAGGTTGTCCTGGAGGTTCTTCCCTTTTTGGATACCGATGACTGTCACCGGTTGACCTGCTAGAAAGCCGATGCCACCCACAACTGCTCCGTCATCGCGGAAATTCCGATCGCCGTGCAGTTCGATAAAGTCATCAAAGAGTTGTGTGGCATAGTCCAAAGTCGTCAGGCGAGCTTGGTCACGTGCCAAACGGATCATACGTGCTACATCACTGGTCATCTGACACCTCCATGCATTCTCAACAAGCGACTAATGGTCGCTGGCAAGTCCTGACGCTTCACAATGGCATCGACAAAGCCGTGTTCTTGTAAAAATTCAGCCTTCTGGAAATCGTCTGGCAGATTTTCCCGAACAGTTGACTCAATAACCCTACGGCCTGCAAATCCAACCAGAGTCTGTGGCTCAGCCAGGATAATATCGCCTTCCATAGCAAAACTAGCCGTCACACCTCCTGTTGTCGGGTCTGTCAAGACCGTCAGGTAAAAGAGGCCAGCATTGGAATGGCGTTTCACAGCTGCCGAAATCTTAGCCATTTGCATCAGGCTCATAATGCCTTCCTGCATCCGAGCACCGCCAGATGCGGTAAAGAGGACAACTGGCAGTTGCTCCTCAATAGCCAGTTCAAAGAGGCGGGTGATTTTCTCACCGACCACCGTTCCCATTGAAGCCATGATAAAGTGAGAATCCATGATTCCAAGGGCAACTGGTTGTCCGCCGATTGTCGCCTTTCCTGTCAAAACAGCTTCGTCCAAACCTGTCTTTTGACGGGTGGCTGCCAGTTTTTCCAAATAATTAGGGAAGTCCAAGGGATTTTTGGTTTTAATCCCTGTAAACAATTCCTCAAACGAGCCTTCATCCACTGTCAAAGCCAAGCGTTCCTGTGCTGTAATCCGGAAATTATAGGAACAGTGTTGACAGGTTTTCTCTGGTCCCAGGTCTTTCTTATAAAGGATTTCCTTACAAGCTGGACATTTGGAAAAGAGTTCATCTGGCACCTCTGGCTTTGCTTGAGGTGCTGACTCTATCCGCGAACGATTGGGGTTGATACGGATATATTTGTCCTTTTTGCGAAACAAAGCCATAGCATTCTCCTAGTTTACTTTTTTATCGTCATTTAGTTTTTCTTTTATTACTTCGTTAACTCGCTTTGCCGTACCCCAGTACAGCCTGCAGCTCGTTGCCTAGTACTAAAAGCAAACTAAAAGACTATAATTCTGCTTGATAGCGGGGTAAAAATTCTTCCATAAGGTAGGCGGTGTCGTAATCACCAGCCACCACTCGTTTGTCGGAAATCAAGTCCAGCTGGAAGTCAGTATTGGTCACCACTCCGTCAATTTCCAATTCGTAGAGGGCCCGCTGCATCTTCATCAGGGCTTCAAAACGATTTTCCCCATGCACGATGACCTTAGCAATCATGGAATCATAGTAAGGCGGAATAGTGTAGCCCGGGTAAACTGCAGAATCCACACGCAAGCCAACGCCACCGCTTGGCAGGTAGAGATTGGAAATCTTACCTGGACTTGGGGCGAAGTTGAAGGCTGGATTTTCAGCATTGATACGGCATTCAATGGCATGGCCTGTAATCTGCACATCTTCTTGGCGGACGCTGAGTTCCTGACCAGCCGCAATCTTGATTTGCTCCTTGACAATATCCACACCGGTCACAAATTCGGTAACTGGATGTTCTACCTGCACCCGTGTGTTCATTTCCATGAAGTAAAATTCGCCCTTGGCTTCGTCCAAAAGGAACTCAATCGTTCCTGCATTTTCATAACCAACTGACTGGGCAGCCCGCACCGCTGCTTGACCGATGCGATCCCGCATGGTTTGACCAATGGCGATAGACGGAGCTTCTTCCAAGACCTTCTGGTTGTTGCGTTGAAGGGAACAGTCCCGTTCTCCCAGATGAATGACATGACCATGCTGGTCCGCCAAAATCTGTACTTCGATGTGGCGGGCTGGATAGACGACACGCTCCATATACATGGCACCGTTGCCAAAGGCTGCCTTGGCTTCGCTGGAAGCTGATTCAAAGGCAGGCACTAGGTCTTCGGCTTTTTCCACCTTACGAATCCCCTTACCGCCACCACCTGCCGATGCCTTGAGCATGACAGGGTAGCCAATCTTTTCAGCGATTTCAAGGGCTTCTTGGCTGGTCAAGACCTCACCGTCTGAGCCTGGAATGACAGGCACTTGAGCCTTAATCATCTCTGCCCGAGCATTGATTTTATCCCCCATGGTATCCATGACCGTCCCAGAAGGGCCGATAAACTTGATGCCGACCTCTTCACAGAGGGTGGCGAATTTGGAGTTTTCACTCAAAAATCCAAAGCCGGGATGAATGGCCTGGGCACCTGTCACAACAGCCGCCGAGATGACCGCCTGCATATTGAGATAGGAATCTGTCGAACGAGCTGGTCCGATACAGATAGCCTCATCTGCCAACATGGTGTGGAGGGCTTCCTTGTCAGCCTCTGAATAGACAGCCACCGTCGCAATCCCCAACTCCCTGACCGCACGAATAATCCGCACTGCAATCTCACCACGATTGGCAATCAAAATCTTCTCAAACATGATGAATCCTATCTCCTTTTTAACATAGAATAATTGTTATATCAATCACAGTCCTTAACTAGTTTGAAAAATAAAGGACTGTTTCATACTCAATGAAAATCAAAATCAGGCTAGCTCCAAAGGTTTGGGAAACCTTTGGAGGTTGGAGATAGAGCGAACGAAGTTCGTTTCTCCAAGAGCAGATAGCCCCCTGCTACTTTCTTATTTTATGGTAGCAGGCTGTCAAGCTCCACTGGAGCTTGACACTCATCAAATCAAGTCAACAACGGCTGAGTTTGATTTTCGAAGAGTATTAGTTTCCGATAGCAAAAGTCAACACCCCCGACGCAGCCAGTTTTCCGTCCACTTCTGCCTTTGCCTCAACGACCGCAATGGTTCCACGGCGTTTGACAAATTTAGCGGTCATAATCAACTGGTCACCAGGTACAACTTGCTTCTTAAATTTAACCTTATCCATGCCGGCATAAAAGACCAGCTTGCCCTTGTTTTCTTCCTTGGACAACTCCAAGATACCTGCGGTTTGTGCCAAAGCCTCCATGATGAGAACACCTGGCATAACAGGATAATCTGGGAAATGCCCGTTGAAGAAGGGCTCGTTAATGGTCACATTTTTGAGGGCGACAATCTCATCTTCCGATACTTCAAGGACACGATCGACCAAGAGCATAGGGTAGCGATGAGGAAGAGCCTCTTTAATTTTCAAAATATCAATCATTTGATGCGTACCAATCCTTGTCCAAATTCTACAACGTCCTGGTTGCCCACCAAAATCTCCGTAACCACACCGTCACGGTCAGCAGGCACTTCGTTCATGACCTTCATGGCTTCGATAATCATGAGAGTCTGCCCTTTTTTGACCGTATCGCCAACTGCTACAAAGGCTGGCTTGTCAGGGGCTGGCGATAAATAAGCCACTCCGACCAAGGGACTTTCCACTACCGTACCTTCTGCCACAGGGCTTGCGTTGGCTTCTGCTGGAGCTGGCTCACTGGTTGCAACTGCTGGCATAGGGGCTGGGCTTGTAGGAGCTACTGGAGCAAGCGGAGCTTCTACTGTTGGACTCGGAGCCGCTGTCGCCTGCTGATTTTTACTGAAATGCAAGGTTTCCCCAGCATTGCTATATGAAAATTCTCGCAAACTTGACTGGTCAAACTGACTCATCAAGTCCTTTATTTCTGTAATATTCACTTAAGCCTCCCAACGTTTGAAAGCAATCACCGAGTTGTGACCTCCAAAGCCAAATGTATTTGAAATGGCATGGCGGATTTCCATATCACGCCCTTGTCCATAAATGACATCTGCTTCAATATCTTCAGATAATTCTGTCGTACCAGCTGTCTTTGGCGCGTAAGAATGACGCATAGCCTCAATGACTGCTGCCGCCTCAACTGCACCCGCAGCCCCCAACAAGTGACCTGTGAAGGACTTGGTGGAAGAAACTGGCGTGTTCTTGCCGAAGACGGATACGATAGCTTGACTTTCCCCTTTTTCATTAGCTGGTGTCGAAGTTCCATGGGCATTGATGTAGTCAATGTCAGCTGGCTCTAAACCTGCTTCTGAAATGGCCAACTTCATTGCCTTAATAGCACCCAGACCTTCTGGATGTGGAGAAGTCATGTGGTAAGCATCGCAAGTATTTCCATAACCAACGATTTCAGCCAAAATCGTCGCCCCACGCGCCTCTGCATGTTCCAAACTTTCCAATACTAAAACCGCGGAACCCTCTCCCATGACAAAACCATTGCGGTCCTTGTCAAAGGGAATAGACGCACGTTCTGGATCCTCAGTAGTCGACATAGCTGTCAAAGCTTGGAAACCACCGATTGCAAATGGAGTAATGGCTGCTTCTGCTCCACCTGCCAACATCACATCTTGGAAACCAAACTTGATCTCACGAAAGGCTTCTCCTAAGGCATCATTTGATGAAGCACAGGCTGTGATGATACACTTGCAGACGCCATTTGCACCGACCTGCATAGCAATATTTCCAGCCGCCATGTTTGGCAAGGCTTTTGGAAGAGCCATGGGACGAATGCGTTTTGGACCTTTTTCGTTCATCCGAGCAACTTGCTCTTCAATTTCCAAAATACCACCGATACCTGTTGATAAGATAACGCCAAAACGGTCACTATCCACTGTCTCTGTATCCAGCTGTGCATTAGCAATCGCTTCTTTAGCTGCATAGAGTGCGTAGAGCGAGTAATTATCGTAGCGATTTGTATCTTTTTTAACGAAATATTTGTCAAAAGGAAAATCTTTTAACTCCGCTGCATTCAGTACGCTGTACTCGCTGGTATCAAACTTGGTAATCTTTCCGATCCCAATTTTCCCAGCCTTCAAACTATCCCAGAATTCCTCTGGCGTATTTCCGATTGGAGATGTCAGACCGTAGCCTGTTACTACTACACGATTTAATTTTGTCATTTTCAGTCCTTTCTCATTAGGAAACTTACTGCATGGTCAAGCCGCCGTCAACGGCAATCACCTGTCCTGTTAGATATTCTTGCTTGGCGAGGAATACAGCAACATCAGCTACTTCTTCTGTCGCACCAAAGCGTTTCATAGGAATTTGTGCAGTCATAGCTTCTTTAATCTTGTCAGATAAAACATCTGTCATATCAGACTGGATAAAGCCCGGCGCAATCGCATTGACACGAACATTTCGCCCTGCAACCTCACGGGCAATGGCTTTAGTAAATCCAATCACACCTGCCTTAGAAGCAGAATAGTTGGCCTGTCCAGCATTTCCAATCAAGCCAGATACACTTGATAGATTGATAATAGCACCCTCACGAGCCTTTGTCATTGGTTTCAAAACAGCCTGCGTCATATTAAAAGTTCCAGTAAGATTTACCTTCAGAACCGTATCAAAATCCTCTTCTGTCATACGAAGAGCCATACCGTCTTTGGTGATCCCTGCATTGTTGACCAAAATATCGACGCTACCGAGGGTTTCGATGGCTTCTGCTACCATTCGTTTGGCATCTTCCGCGCTTGAAATATCTCCTGAAATAGCTAGGACTTTCACACCGTAATCTGCAAAGCTATCCAGAATATCTTGCCCTAATTGACCACGACCGTTCAGTACCACATTGGCACCAAGACTGGCAAACTTATGGGCAATGGCCAAGCCGATTCCTCGACTTGAACCTGTTACAAAAACATTTTTATTTGTTAATTCCATGATTCCTCCTCATGATTTATTCAATACTATTTGTAGCCCCTCTATATCTTCAATTGCTACAACATGCGCTGTCTTATCGATTTTCTTGACAAATCCTGATAAGACTTTACCTGGACCGATTTCAATAAAGTTAGTCACGCCAGCTTCCTGCATGGTTGTGATTGACTCGTAGAAACGGACTGGTTCCATCACTTGACGGGTCAAGAGGGACTTGATGTCCTCTTTTTTCATGACCTTGGCTTCCGTATTGCCAACCAACTCTACTTGGAAGTCCGCAAATTCCACCTGCTCCAAGGCCTGAGCCAATTGCTCCGAAGCTGGTCGCAGGAGAGCCGTGTGAAAGGGGCCAGATACATTGAGCGGAATCATCCGTTTGACACCTGCTTCCTTCAGCAATTCAACCGCCTCATCCACAGCAGCCACCTCGCCTCCGATGACGATTTGGGCTGGTGTGTTGTAGTTGGCTGGGGAAACAATCCCAGAGGTAACTGACGAACAGACTTCTTCTATCAAGTTGACATCTGTGTTGAGAACAGCAACCATCTTACCAGTTCCTGCTGGCGCAGCCGTTTCCATATATTCACCACGCTTAGCAATCAGGGCAATCGCATCTTCAAAGGCCAAAGCTCCCGATGCCACCAGAGCTGAATATTCTCCCAAGGATAGACCAGCTACCATGTCGGGTTTAATTCCCTTTTCTGCCAACAAACGATAGATAGCTAGGGAAGTTGTCAAAATAGCAGGCTGGGTATAGCGAGTCTGATGTAATTTATCCTCTTGATTGTCAATTAGGTCGCGAATGTCATACCCCAGAATCTGACTAGCCTGGTCAAACGTTTCTCTAACTATCAGGGAATATTCGTAAAGGTCGCGAGCCATCCCCACTGTCTGAGCCCCTTGACCTGCAAAAAGAAAAGCTGTCTTTGTCATCCTATTCTCCAACCGAAGCCCAACGGCTTGCCTCTTCTCTAATCACTTTGGCTGCTCCATAATAGATGTCTTTCAAAATATCTTCACAAGATTCTTCTTTAGAAACCAGACCAGCAATTTGACCAGCCATCACGGAGCCATTTGTTACATCACCATCAACAACTGCATTGCGGAGTGCTCCCGCACCAAGTTCTTCAATAGCATCTGCCGAAATTTTACCTGCCAAGAAATCTTTCTCTGCAGCTGCATAAGCAGATGACAACTTATTCTTGATAGCTCTCACAGGATGTCCAACAATAGAAGCAGATACAGTTGTATCAATATCCTTAGCTTTTAAAACTTTTTCCTTATAAGCCTGATGGGCATTGGACTCTGTAGCTACTACAAAACGAGTTCCAACTTGCACCGCTTCTGCACCCAACATGAATGCTGCTGCTGCACCTGCACCATCTGCAATACCTCCAGCAGCAATAACAGGAATAGATACGGCTTCAACAACCTGACGAACCAAGGTCATGGTGGTCAATTTACCAATATGACCTCCGGCTTCCATACCTTCAGCAATAACAGCATCTACCCCTAATTTTTCCATGCGTTTCGCAAGGGCTACACTCGGCACAACAGGAATAACTGTAATCCCTGCAGCATGGAGACGCTCCATATACTTCCCTGGATTTCCTGCTCCTGTGGTGACAACTTTCACACCTTCTTCGATGACCAAGTCAACAATGTCATCCGCAAAAGGAGACAAAAGCATGATATTGACACCGAAAGGCTTGTCCGTGATAGATTTAACCTTGTCAATATTTGCCTTGACCACCTCTTTGGGAGCATTTCCTCCACCGATGATTCCTAGACCACCTGCATTAGATACGGCACCAGCCAAATCTCCATCAGCTACCCAAGCCATACCACCTTGAAAAATTGGATACTTAATATCGAGCAATTCTGTTATTTTCGTCTTCATAATTCCCTCATCTTTTTTTCTTGCTTACCTAATCATTTGAATATCAAATCATTAGGTAAACAAGTGAAGGGTTGCTCCCCTCACTCAAAAAATAGTTTGATATTTCAATGTTTTGATTATCAAAGTATTCGACTTAAGAAAAATGCTAAATAGCACTTTTCTTAGCTATCCTCTTCCTTATATTATCTTTGAAATAAGGAGAGGAATACTATAGTCTTTCAGTTTGCTTTTAGTACTAGCTTTACCAGTCTAGGAATAGACTGGTAAAGGTCGGAAATAAAACAAACGAAGTTTGTGTCAATTGCTGTAGATAGCTTCAATAGTCCAGTGGACTATTGAAGGTCGGAAATCGTACTTACGATAGCAAGTAACATTCGTAGAGTACGGCATTGCGAGTTCAAATAAACAAAAGTTTATTTGAAGTTGGAAATAAGGAAACGAAGTTTCCTCATTCGTTGACGTAATAAAAGATAAACTGAATGACTATAATTATTTTGTTTTTTCTTCAACGTAAGCAACCAAATCGCCTACAGTTGTCAAACCTTCTTCAGTATCGATTTGAATATCGAAGGCATCTTCGATTTCAGAGATAACTTGGAAAAGATCCAATGAATCTGCATCCAAATCTTCAAATGTTGTTGTAAGGGTTACTTCTTCAGCATCCTTACCCAATTCTTCAACGATGATTTCCTGTACTTTTTCAAATACTGCCATGATATGTGTCTCCTTTTGGAAAATAAAATATTTTAATCTTGCCTAGGGCAAGGAATTAACTAAAGTTGTAAGAGTAGAGTTCCCCATGTGAGGCCTCCACCGAAACCAGCCATGAGAACAGTCTGGCTTCCATCCAATCGCAACATTCCGCTCTCGACACATTCTGATAAGAGAATAGGAAGACTTGCTGCGCTGGTATTGCCATATTTATCCATATTTGCTGGAAATTTTTCACGCGCCACCCCCAATTTACGAGCCATCTTATCTAGGATCCGTATATTGGCTTGATGGAGCAAGAAATAATCAACGCAATCCACAGTCATATCAGCTTGTTCTAGCAGCTCTGCCATGGTTGCCGTAACATCCCTCGTAGCAAATTCAAATATAGCTCTGCCCTCCATTTGGATAAAGGGTTCCTGACGGCTTTGTGTCGAGAATGGCGTCTCTTTCTGGTCTATCCCTGCTGTCAGACTAGCACCTCGACCGCCATCCGTTCGCAAGATTTCTGCTAAAAAGCTCGGTTGTTCACACGCTTCCAGCAAAACTCCTCCAGCACCATCTCCAAATAAAACAGCCGTTGATCGATCCGACCAGTCGACAGACCTAGATAGGGTCTCAGCTCCAATGACAAGTCCTCTCTTATAGACTCCTGAAGCAAGCAATTTTTCCGCTGTTGATAGCGCAAAAACAAATCCTGAACAAGCTGCAACGAGATCATAGGCAAAAGCCTTTTTCGCACCAATTGCTGCTTGGACCATAGCTGCCGTAGATGGCATTGAAGCATCTGGAGTAATCGTTGCTACGATGATGAAGTCAATTTCACTAGCATCTAGCTGAGACTTTTCCAGTAATTTTCTAGCCACTTGACTAGCTAAATCACTCGTTGTCTCTCCAGTAACAATGTGCCGTTGACCGATACCTGTACGGCTACGAATCCACTCATCACTGGTCTCCATTCGTTGAGCCAAATCATCATTGGTCACAATCTTCTTCGGAAGATAGTGGGCCACCTGACTGATTTTAGCATGGTTTCTCATTTCAAATCCTCCAAGAAGTGATAGAGTTTCATGAGTCCTTTCTTCATTACCTGATACTCTGCATCATCCATACCATCTGTAATCTGCTTAACCATTTCATTGTGAAATCGTTGATGCAAACGATAGACCAGTCGACCTTTTTTGGTCAGGTAGAGATGAACAACTCGCCGATCTTTGGTCGAACGAATACGTTCCACGTATCCTTTTCTTTCCAAATTGTTCAAGCTAGTTGTAACAGTACCTAAGGTTACCATCAAAGTCCGAGCAACATCACTCGGAGTAGCTCCATCAATACTTCCTATCACATCAATCGTGTGCATTTCCTTAATCGAAATATCATTGAATCGGCTACCACGCAGACTTGTTTCTTCAATCACCAACACATTGTTAAAAATGGCCGTTAGATATTCATTTACTTTTGGATCTTCCAAAACAGGCCTCCTTTACTTTGATAGTCAAAGTATAAACCATAAAACTTTGATTGTCAAACATTTTTTACTAATTTAAAAATTAATCTCCCGTAAACACTGGTCTACGTCGTTCTGCATGCGCTCGAACTCCCTCTTTAAAATCCTCTTTATAGGCCAATGTTTCTTGCAAATCCAGCTCTAATCGGCGATAAGACTCCCAGTCTTTAAATTGACTTTCCCATGTCAGTTGTTTGATTGCTGCATAAGAGTTTACTGAGCCTCGCAAGAGTTTTTTTATGACCTGTGCAACCGTCTTTTCTAGTTTTTCTGGCTCTGCCAATTTATAAACAATCCCATATTCTAAAGCCTTATCCGCTGATAAGCCCTCTCCAGTCATCGCCAAGTGACTAGCACGATTAGCCCCAATAGCACGACTCAGTAGAAAGAGCCCCCCCGCATCCGGCGCAAGTCCAACGCCTACAAAGGCTTGGATGAATTTTGTCTTGCTGGAGGCAATAACAAAATCAGCTGCCACTGCCATATTAGCCGCGGCTCCAGCCACTGCCCCATCCGTCACCATAATGACCACTTTAGACAATTTCTTCATCGCAAACGAAATATCATTCACCAGCTCTGCTATTTTTACCAAAGAAGCAATATCATCATCATCAACTGCACGCTTCATCTCAACTAAATCTCCACCCACGGAGAAAATGGAACCCTGTGCTTGAATTTGTAAAATTTTGACGGAGGCATCCCCTTCTGCAAGGCGGATTGCTTCTAAGATTTCTTCACACATAGGAATATTAAAACCATTTGCCACTTCCGGTCTGTTTAAAGTTAGAATCGCTACGGAATCAATTACTTCATAACGAATTGTTTGGTAGGTCATTCCCTTGCTCCTTTCAAAATAGTTTGATTATTAAAAGATTTGAACATCAAACTTCAAATTCTTGTTTTCCATTGTAACACAGTTTTTACAATTGTCACTTTTTTTCTAGCAAGGAAAGTGTGACGTCCGAAAAAGAGGGGGGCTATCCTCGAAATATAAAATCTAGATATGCTAGAAAATAACGTGTCTAAGAACCTATATTCACACGCAAAGCCCTTGGCTTTTTCGCTCATCAAGGCAATTTTTGAGGGAAATACTGACTGTATTTTGAAAAAAACAACCTCAATATGCAAGTCTGAACTGTAAATATAGGCTCTAAGTTTAATTTACAACTTTCATTTTTTCACGTTAATACTTTTGGAAGATTGAACTGGATTCTGAGCTAGAAACACCATTTTTCACCGAGAACTAATACTTGGACTACAATATAATATTTCTTAAAATCGCAGTAAGTCAAAGGCCTCTTCAAGATTGTCTACCAATTTGTCTGCTTTCGACTGATCAATTCCATAATGCTGGTCTCGAATAGCCCAAACTGTCAAACCTGCTTTTTTAGCCGCTTCAATTCCCTTCGCACTATCTTCAAATACTAAAATGTCCGATTTAGCTACTCCTGTTGCACTAGCTGCTTTCACATAAACCGCGGGGTCTGGTTTTGGGGCCTCACAATCCATCGCTGAGAAAACACGACTAAAGTGAGAGCGTATACCAGCATCTAGTAGAGCACGTTCGATTTCTGAACGGTCGGTATTTGAAGCCAAAACTACAGGAATACCTTGGATAGTTAGTCTCTCCAATACCGCTTTAACTTCAGGAAAAATCCTCTCTGCATAAGGGGTTGGTCGCTTTTCTTTATACACACGATATTCTTCTTCCAAGGCAGGGACATCCCAGTTATCATAATCATCCCCTAAAATCCGTTGCCAAATTTGACTAGCCCTTCCACCGACAAATATAGATGGATCCAAATGATCAACCGATAAACCTTTTGTCGCTAAAAAATTCACTCGACGTTGAAAATAGAATGTTTCAGTATCAAAAAGTACACCATCCATGTCGAAAATAATTGCTTTTACCATACTCGCCTCCTATTACTTTAATTGTAACACAGTTGAAAGAAAAAAATGTTTTTCTGAAATTTTCATACTTGTCTCTTGTTCGTTTTTCGATAAAATTCTTGGCAAGATTTGTCTGAACATACTGACAATTTCATATCATTCTGCTATAATAGAAAAAAATATCCAAGGAGATGAGAATGAAAGTTATTAAATTTGGGGGAAGCTCACTTGCTTCAGCTGGACAGTTAGAAAAAGTTTTCAATATTGTTCAATCTGATTCAGAACGTCGCTTTGTTGTTGTGTCTGCACCTGGAAAACGCAATGCCGAGGATACTAAAGTTACTGATGCGTTGATTAAATATTATAAAGAATATGTTAACGGAAAAGATGTGACTGCCAGTCAAGAATGGATCATCAACCGTTATCAGGCAATGGTTGACGAACTTGGTTTCACAGCTAACAGCATGAAGAAAATCGCAGACAGCATCATCTCTTTGGCCAGCCTACCAATTGATGATAACGAATTCCTTTACGACGCATTCTTAGCAGCTGGTGAAGATAATAATGCCAAATTGATTGCCGAATATTTTACCCACAGAGGATTACCTGCACGCTATGTACATCCTAAAAAAGCTGGTATTATTGTCAGCTCCGAACCAGGAAATGCTCGCATTTTGCCTTCAAGTTATGACAAAATCGAAGAGCTTCGTGATACAGATGAAGTACTCATTATTCCAGGATTCTTCGGTGTAACTGTTGATAACCAGATTTGTACCTTCTCACGAGGTGGATCGGACATTACAGGTTCCATCATTGCTGCCGGGGTCAAGGCTGACCTCTATGAAAACTTGACAGATGTCGATGGTATTTTTGCTGCCCATCCTGGCATCATAAAAAATCCACATTCAATCAAAGAATTGACCTATCGTGAAATGCGAGAATTAGCTTATGCAGGTTTCTCCGTCCTCCACGATGAAGCCCTCCTTCCTGCCTATCGCGGGCGGATTCCATTGGTTATCAAAAACACCAATAACCCAACTCACCCTGGTACCCGAATTGTACACAAACATACCGAGCAAACAGTCCCTGTTGTCGGTATTGCTGCAGACGATGGTTTTGTCAGCATTAACTTGTCCAAATACTTGATGAACCGTGAAGTTGGTTTTGGTCGTAAGGTGTTGCAAATTCTCGAAGATCTCAATATTCGCTGGGAGCACATGCCGACCGGGATTGACGATTTATCCATCGTAGTCCGTGAGCGTGAATTGACTCCTATTAAGGAAGAAGAGATCCTTCGTCAACTCAATACGAAAATGGAAGTTGACAAGGCCGAAATCGAACATGGTTTATCTATTATCATGATTGTTGGTGAAAATATGAAGAGCCATGTCGGTGTAACAGCTACCGCTACCACCGCCCTCTCTAAACAAAACGTCAACTTGGCAATGATTTCACAGGGAGCCAGTGAAGTTTCTGTTATGTTCGTTGTCAAAACCGAAGAAAAGAAACGCGCCCTGCACGCACTCTATGAAGCTTTTTTTAACGAGCAATAATCACAACGAGGTCGGTCAGTTCCCTCTTCATACTCTTCGAAAATCAAAATCAGACATTGTTGACTTGATTTGATAAGTGTCAAGCTCCACTAGAGCTTGACAGCCTGCTACCATAAAATAAGAAAGTAGCTGGGTTATATCTGCTCTTGGAGAAACGAACTTCGTTCACTCTATCCCCAAGCTTCAAAGGTTTCCCAAACCTTTGAAGCTAGTCTGATTTTAATTTTCATCGAGTAGCAATTAAAATTTGAATAAACAAAAATAGCTTAGAATCAACGTTTCTGACGATGCAATTCTAAGCTATTTTTTGAGGCTTTTTATACGAAAACTCAAAGTTAGTGTCAACATCTCAGCGCAGTGGTTGATTGGGTTTAACAGTCCAGTGGACTATTTTAGCCCGAGCCAACTGCTTGGAAGTGAGGGGAACTCTTTTTGACCTAGTGGAATCTTTCCCACTCCCCTTACATCGAAGTAATAAAAGTCAACTAAATGACGATATTTGTATTATAGACAATATCTAGGTGACACTTCTCTAATATTTTACCCTTCTATTCTAGCGAAAGAAGCGTATTATCGTCACTTTCACTATCGCTGTTACTCAAAAATTCGAGGTAGGCGATCTGTCAAAAGACAAACCACCTCGTAATTTATGGTTCCGATGCGATCAGCCCACTCCTGAACAGAGATCGTTTTATCTCCATCTTGACCGATTAGGGTGACTTTTTGACCAAGTGGATAAGCATGAGGTAAACGAATGGTAATCTGGTCCATCGAAATACGCCCTACAATTTCACAGGTCTGCCCATCAACTAAGACTGATAAGCCTTGTAAGCTTCGTACGAGACCATCTGCATATCCTATCGGAACGGTCGCAATCCATTCTGAGTCGGGGCTGTGATAAGTAGCTCCGTAGCCAATTGTTGTGCCAGCTTCAACCTGCTTTACATGAACAATTTCAGATACGAGAGATAAGGCTGGTTGAACCTCAAACGGGAGTTCTAGTACTCGTCCACTTGGATTAAGTCCATAAAGAATATTTCCCAAACGAACCAGGTTAAATACTGTATCAGCATGCCAAATGCTTGTTGCTGAATTGCTGGCATGAATCCAGCGCGGAGTAATTGGTAGAACATCCAAAAATTCTTTAAAAACAGACAGTTGACTCTCGAAGTGCGCCTGATCAACCTCATCCGCAGTAGCAAAATGAGTATAGACTCCTTCGATGTCATACTCTAATTCTTCAAGGATAGCAATCGCTTGTAGCAAATCGGCTATTTTTCTAAAACCAATCCGCCCCATACCAGTATCTAGCTTAAGATGGACAGTTAGACCAGATAAATCCGCCTCTAAGTCTTTTGCATCTTGCAACCAGTCCAGACTGGCAACTGTCACACTGATATTGAGTTGATGAGCTACTGGTAAAAAACGTACAGGAACCACTCCTAAAATCAAGATAGGATGCTCGATACCTGCTTTACGTAGCTCTAATGCTTCATCCAAATTCGAAACACAAAAACCAGCTGCTTGACTGGATAACTTTTTCGCTACCGCAACAGCTCCATGACCATAAGCATTCGCTTTAACAACAGCAAACGCTTCGGTCTTCGGGGGCAAGTTGGTCATTACTTGCTCGAAATTTTCCGCAATCGCATCTAAGTTAACCCGAATTTGCGTGGGTCGATGTTCACTTTCAATCATCTTTCTCCTCCAAAATCACACTAGCTTGTACAAAATTTCCTGAATGGCTAATGCTGAGCCAAATATTCCCATCAAAGGGACTCTTCGTCACATAGGGAACTCCTTTGCTGGTATTCAGAATTTCAATATCATGAAATCCTATCTTACCAATACCTGTTCCCAAGGCCTTGGTCAGCGCTTCTTTGGCTGACCAACGTCCAGCTAAATATTCTAACTGACGGCGACCAGACAGACTTTGATACCGTTCAAATTCTTTCTCTGTGAGAATCTTTTTGGGAAACCCTTGGTGTTTGATTCTGGCACTTTCAATCGCCTCCATCTCCTGAAGGTCAATGCCATGTCCTACTATCATTAATCGGTCTCCTTTTGCATAGTCATTTCATTTATTAAAATAAACGAACTGACTCTAGTGACTTGTCTAAAAATTGCAAAAGGACTGGACAGCCGTCCAGTCCACGCGTCATTCCTATTTACGGCCGTGACAATTTTTAAATTTCTTGCCCGACTGGCATGGGCATGGATCGTTACGATCAACACCTTCAAAAGATACATTCTCCTGAATTGCATGCGATTGGTTCGCCATAATATTCTTAACAGCTGTCGTATGTGCTTCTTGACTTGTACGCTCACGCTCAATATTGTCATGAATTTGCGCCTTCATCATCAAGCGGGTTACTTCAAACTCGATAGCCCCAATCATATCGTTGAACATAGTAAATGCTTCTGATTGATATTCAACGATTGGATTATTTTGAGCGTATCCACGAAGACTGACTGCATTGCGCAATTGATCCAAGGCATCAATATGGTCTGTCCATTTGTTATCCACAACACGAAGGATAAGAACTTTCTGGAATTCGCGTACACGTTCTTCATCGCGTAATTTTTTCACTTGCGAATCATAGACTCTCAAAGCACGTTCATAGAGCTCTTCGACAATCTCTTTCTGATTCATTGCTTCAAAAGTAGCTTTACTCAAGGTATCATCTTCAACGAGATTTGCATGCGCAAATTTGATAATTCCATCAATAGCTTCATCTTTCGAACTAAGGAAGTGACCAGCAACTTGGCGTTCAATCGTCCGTTTCATCATCGCTTTTATTTCAGGAGCCAAATCACGGTCAGCAGTAATAACATCCTGGCGTTGGCGATAGATGATTTCACGTTGCTCACGCATCACATCGTCATATTGAAGGACTTGTTTACGTGAATCGTAGTTGTTCCCTTCCACACGCTTCTGAGCAGATTCAACTTGACGTGTCAACATTTTAGACTTGATAACAGACTCTTCTTCTGTTAGATTCATACGCTCCATAAATACTTTGATGCGTTCTGAACCAAAGCGTTTCATCAAGTCATCTTCGAGAGATAGATAGAATTGTGATTCACCTGGGTCACCTTGACGACCTGAACGTCCACGAAGCTGGTTATCAATACGACGACTTTCATGGCGCTCAGTACCAATAACACATAGCCCACCAAGTTCACGTACACCTGGACCTAACTTAATATCGGTACCGCGTCCCGCCATGTTGGTCGCAATAGTGACCGCACCACGCTGACCAGCATTCATAATAATCTGCGCTTCACGATAGTGGTTTTTAGCATTCAATACTTCGTGAGGGACACCTGCAGCTACCAATTTTTGAGAAATCAAATCAGAAGTTTCAACCGCAACTGTACCGACCAAGACAGGTTGCCCTTTCTCATAGCGTCTCTTCACATCAGCAATAACGGCATTGAATTTGTATTCTAGACTTGGATAGAGTAAATCTTCGTGGTCAACACGCGCGATTGGGCGGTTAGTTGGGATTGGTACAACACGGATGTTGTAGATTTCACGGAATTCTTCCTCTTCTGTTTTACCAGTACCCGTCATCCCTGATAATTTTTTATACATACGGAAAAGGTTTTGGTAGGTAATAGAGGCACTTGTCTTAGACTCGTTTTGAACCGGTACACCTTCCTTAGCTTCGATGGCTTGGTGAAGTCCATCAGAATAGCGACGACCTTCCATCGTACGACCTGTAAATGGATCGATAATCATGACCTCTTGGTCTTCATTGACCAGATAGTCAATATCATAGGTCATGATGTAGTTGGCACGAAGTGCATTATCCAAGAAATGGGTAATGGCTACATTTTCAATATCGTAGAGGTTATCTAACTTGAAGAATTTCTCTGCTTTGTCAATACCTGAATCAGACAGACCAATCGTTTTAGATGGAATGTCAATGATGTAATCTTCTGTTGTCAAAGATTTAACAAGATTATCTGCCAAGAAATACAACTGGTTTGTTTCAGAACCTTGTGCACCAGATACAATCAACGGCGTACGAGCTTCGTCAATCAAGATTGAGTCAACTTCATCGACCAAGGCGTAATTGAGAGGACGTTGAACCATGTCCTCTGCGCGCACAACCATATTATCTCGGAGGTAGTCAAAACCAATCTCTGAGTTGGTCGAATAAGTAATATCGCAGTTATAGGCCTCACGTTTTTCCAAGGGTGATTTAGCAGCTAAGTTGATACCAACTGATAGACCAAGCCATGAGTACAATTCACCCATTTCAGTCGCATCACGAGTAGAAAGATACTCGTTAACCGTCACTACGTGAACACCTTGACCAGACAAGGCATTCAAATAAACAGGCATCGTTGCAGTCAGAGTTTTACCTTCTCCTGTACGCATTTCCGGAACGTCACCGTTGTGAAGAACGATTCCTCCCATAACTTGAACCTTGTAGGGATAGAGACCCAATACGCGACGAGCTCCTTCACGGACTACCGCATAAGCTTCGTACAAAAGATCGTCGAGGGATTCACCGTTATTGTATCGCTCCTTAAATTCTGCTGTCTTAGCTTGCAACTGTTCATCAGTCAGCGCTTCCATTTCATCGGCATACGAGAAGACCTTGTCTGCCATTTTCTCAAGTTTTCTTAGCTCTCCCTTATCATTTTCAATGAGAGAACGAAGTACATTTGTTACCATATCATTCATCCTATTTCAGTTTTAGTCAATAATATATTGTAGCAGAAAACTAGGCAATTTTCAAGGTTTGGCACTAGGATACAGCCTAAATAAATGAAAATGCTAGCTTAATATTACTATTTTTACCACAAAACACCTCCTAGTCACAATAACTCCTAGGAGGTGAAAAATTTATGAAATTTTAAATGAGGAATCTGCGATATATCGGAGATTTAGAAATTCATTAAAAGCTCAGTTATCATATTATTCAGTTAATAAAAGCTCACATGAATAATTTTCTACACAAAGATAAACGTTATCTTTAATCCGTGTTAATATATTATTTTCCTCGAGAAAAATATCTCATGAAGAAACTGGTAGATAAAGCTACCCAAATTGTTACTAAGCTGTTAAGTACATTTTCCGAAGTAAAGACCTCTTTTTTCTCTGGCTCTCGATTCTCAATTGTTGCATTCGAATCAACCACTTTTTCTTCCTCAATAGAATTGTTACTACGTTCAAGAGCGGCAGGCACTTTCACCTCACTAGCTACTGCACTTCTCTCTTGAGGAGAAGTTGCAACGCCTACAGGCTCAACTGTTGAAATTGCTTCTTCAAACAATGTCGCAGATAAAGACTGAGGTTGAGGCACCGCGGCTAAACCAGCATCTTGAACATGAATATCTGATGTCGGAACAGAACCTGCCTCATGAGTATTTGCTCCAACTCCATTTGGCATAGTTACATCCGCTTTCTCGTCTAAATGTTCATTTTTAGGAACCTCTAAAGTAAGCGAGGCAGAACTTGTTTGTGGGGCAGAAACCGAAGGTTCAGCTATTTCTTGACTAGCTGTTATCGTCTCTGTAGGAGTTGTTTCCGGTGAAGGTTGAGATGCTGAACTACTCTCAGCTACACTTTGTTCTGTTACTTCTGTTGCCACTTTTGCAGGAGTTGTTTCCGGTGAAGGTTGAGATGCTGAACTACTCTCAGCTACACTTTGTTCTGTTACTTCTGTTGCCACTTTTGCAGGAGCTGTTTCTGATGAAGTTTGGATTTCAGAACTTACTTGTGGAGCAGAAACCGAAGTTCCAGCCATTTCTTGACTAGTTGTTACTGCCTCTGTAGAATTTGTTTCCGGTGAAGTTGGGGATGCTGAATCACTCTCAACTACACTTGGTTCTGTTACTTCTGTTGCTACATCTGTAGGTGTTGTTTCTGATGAAGTTTGGATTTCAGAACTTACTTGTGGAGCAGAAACTGATGATTCAGCCATTTCTTGACTAGTTGTTACCACCTCGGCAGAATTAGTTTCCGGTGAAGGTTGAGATGCTGAATTACTCTCAGCTACACTTGGTTCTGTTACCGCCTCTACAGAAATAGTTTCTGATGAAGTTGGGGATGCTGAATCACTCTCAACTACACTTGGTTCTGTTACTTCTGTTGCTACATCTGTAGGTGTTGTTTCTGATGAAGTTTGGATTTCAGAACTTACTTGTGGAGAGGAATCTGTAGATGCAGCCATTTCTTGACTAGCTACTACCGCCTCTGTAGAATTAGTTTCCGACGGAGTTTGGGATGTTGAATCACTCTCAACTACACTTGGTTCTGTTACTTCTGTTGCTACATCTGTAGGTGTTGTTTCTGATGAAGTTGGGATTTCAGAACTTACTTGTGGAGCAGAAACCGAAGTTCCAGCCATTTCTTGACTAGTTGTTACTGCCTCTGTAGAATTTGTTTCCGGTGAAGTTTGGGATGCTGAACTTACTTGAGGAGAGGAAACTGTATTAACCTGCGCTTCACTCGATTCTTTGGATGCAACCTCAACATGTGGTAATTTAGCATCACTTTCTTCCTTAGAATCAACTGTATTCTGAGCTATTTCTGAACTCGGTGAAACCATCTCTGTATTTCCTAAAGATGAAGGCTCTGTTTTATCCTCTAACTCAGTTTTGGCTTGTAGTGCCTTAGAAGCTGGTGTTTGTTGAGAAGGAGTAACTGAGATTGTCTCCTGTGTGGAAGGAGTTCCTTCAAGCTCCTCTGATTGCTGTGCAGAATTAACACTTGGAGCTGAAGCATCCTTGGAATTTGGGGTGACTTCATCAGAATTAGCTTGGTTTTCTTGCAATTCATTTCGGTTTCTATCATCAGAATTTGTGTTATTTTTCTGACGATTCTTTAGATAACTTTGATAAGTTTCTCCTTCCGAAAATTCTTTTCCAGCCTTCGCATTCATTTGCCCCAAGAACATTCGAGCTAAATCCATTGAATTTTCGAGTGCTTTAAATTCTTCTTCTGTAATCTTGGAGAGAGTACTCAATTTATCAATATCAGAATTGACAAATTGTAAAACACGATCATACCCCTCTTGTTTATCATCTTTATCCGTTGCTTTCGTTTCTTCTACTTTACGTTTCAAAGCTTTATAGATGTCTAGCAAATGATTTTTCTTATTTTCTGTTATATAAGTTGGCTCAACATATGCAATATGATCCAAACCAACCAAGGACTTTTCTTTGTTGAACAACAGTAAATCTGCTGTTTTTTGTTTCATAGCCCAACTCTCATAATTACTATCAATAATCATGTAGTTACGCTCCGCCTTAGGCTCCTGTCCTGCCTCAACAACATCATAACTATCTTCACCGATAGTAGAAAAGTGTTTCTCACTATATTTAGCTGAGCGCTGATGCTTATTCCCTGTAATAAAACCTGTACCGTCAATGGTGTGCCACTTTTTATCATAATAAACACGCGCTGTAGCATGTGGGACACCTTCCGCATTTTTCCCAACAACAACATAAGCAGGAAGCCCTAACATATTAAATGCACGGGCCGCAGTAGTACTGAAACCTACACACATCGCTTTCTGACGTTCAGTAACCGCGAACAAATCTGATCCTAAGTAGTAATTGATGTCTGCATAATTTTGGACAGCCTTATTAGCAGCTTCCCAATCATATGTTGTATGATTAGCAACATACTGAACAAATGCCTTAACTTTATCGCGTTCACTTGATTGCTTCATAGCTTCTGAGGACTCTATCAACTTATGAATCAAGTCATCATTTGCTATAAAACGCTCTTTGGTAACGTTTATATTTTTAACTGCATTATTATACTTGCTATAATTCTCATAATATTTATTATCAACAGTAAGACCATGCGAGTAAATAGTTATTCCGTTAATATTTTTCAAACTATTCTCAGCAGTTCCTAGACCCGCAGCATTTAATAACTGCCGTTTATTGGAGTCAAGTTCAATCTTAAATAGTGCATGAATCCGTTTTGGCTCCATACTATTATGTAAGTCGCCATTGCCCGAAAACCTCAACTCTCTCATCTGATTATGATACTCTTCCTCATTATGAGCGATAACATCACCCTTGTTCATAACAAGGATATGTGGAAAGTCATGAATATTTTGAGTAACTTTACCATTGATTACTAAAAAATTGTTGTTTTTACCAAATTCTTCCAATTCTTCCCGAGTCGATAATGTCCCAAGACGATTTTCAAATCCCAATTTCAAAACATGAAACTGTCGTTGGTTCGAGGAGTATTCGTTTAATTTTTCAGAAAATGTTTTCCAGTCCAGAACCTCTATTTTATTGGTATTTTTTTGTGATTGTAAATGTGAGTTTTCATCTGCAAAAACAACCGGTTGTGATGCTCCGATAGATGCAAGCGCAAGAACCGAAGTAGAAAGGGTAAGTGTCAAAATAAGCCAGCGCTTACCATGCTGTTGAATTGGAATCATAAGTCCTCCATATAAATACTTCTGAGAATAATTTCCCAGCCTAAAATTTGCATTCCAATTGTAACACTTTTAACTATCTTTTTTCTGCCATCTATCTGTGCTTTTCCTGTTTTTATAGACTTTAGTGTCTCTGCATCATTACTTTAGATATAGCGTTTTCATACAATTGGGAAACAACAACTTTCCTCTGGTTAAAAAACATCACTGCACTATCGCTAATAAAAAGATTTTCAACCTTGCTTATGAATAAGCATCAAGAATTGTGGAACTTGTTTTTCTTTTTCATACCCGATGAACTCCAACAATGGCCAACTCTAATCTTTTATAGTCATCATTGGTTTTTGAGGCACTGTTTCGACCCAACAACTTAAATTGAAGAGTTGTTGACGAACTCTTTTTAAGCTGGTCTGATTCTTTCCTACTCCCAAAGATTGCCTTGATTAACGAACGGCTATCTCTTATGAATACAGTTTTTTAGATAAAAATAGGCGAGAGTTACATAAAAACTCTCACCTCACCGTCAAGTTATTGTGATAATAAAACAACTTCACCCAATATTCTTCTTCAATATATATCTATCGCAAAAGTACAAATGAATCTGTTCTCATAGATAATTATGAATTTCTTGACACCTGTTTTGCCAAAGCAAAGTTTCCAAGAGTTGCAGAACCATTTTCAGCAACAGCTGGCGTTACGATATATTCTTTGACATCTGGTGTTGGGAGATAATTGTTCATCAAACCGACAAACTTCTCACGTACACGATTAAGCATGTGCTCTTGAGCCATAACTCCTCCACCAAATACAATTACTTGTGGACGATAAAGCAAGGTTGCCTGTACTGCTGCTTGAGCAATGTAGTAAGCCTGCACATCCCAAACGTCTGAATTTAACTCGATCAATTCACCACGAATACCTGTACGGCCTTCAAGAGAAGGACCCGCAGCTAAGCCTTCCAAACACCCATTGTGGAACGGACACGTCCCTTTAAATTCATGTTTTACATCGTAAGGGTGTAGGGCAACGTAAGTATGACCCGCTTCGGTATGACCCAAACCACCGATAAACTCACCATTCTGAATAGCACCTGCACCAATACCCGTACCGATTGTATAGTAAACTAAACTCTTTACTCCTTTACGAACCAGGGTTTCACCAAATGCCGATGAATTCACATCTGTCGTGAAATAAAATGGAATGTTAAATTCCTTAGCAATCAGACCAAGTAAATCAATATTTGACCAGTGTGGTTTTGGTGTCGAAGTGATGTAACCATAAGTCTGTGAGTTTTGATCAATATCGATTGGACCGAAAGAACCTATCGCAATACCTGCCAAACGATCTTCATAGCGCTTGAAGAATTCAACCGTTCTCTCAATCGTTTCATAAGGAGTTGTCGTAGGAAATTGTGTTTTTTCAACAACTTGGAATTGTTCATCACCTACGGCACAAACAAACTTTGTACCACCCGCTTCCAAGCTACCATATAATTTTGTCATTTGATTGTCTCCAAAAATTTTATCACTAGCATTATACCATAGAAACAAACAGAGGAAAAAGGCTATTCCACCTTTTTCCTACTCCTTGTTCAATAAAATTAAGATTCCTTAAAATCGGATTATGATTCTTATTTAGCTACTTTCAAGAAGTTTGCTCCGTGAGCAATTGTTCCTTCAGCAAGCGTAGAAACTTCAGCAAAATCAGCTGTGTTGGTCACGATGATCATGGTTGTATCATCAAGACCGGCTTCAGCAATTTTCGCAGCATCGAATTTAGCGATTGGAGTACCAGCTTTTACTTTATCACCAGCTGCTACTAATTTTTCAAATCCGTTACCGTTCATTGATACAGTGTCAATACCGATGTGAATTAAAAGTTCAGCACCAGACGCTGTTTTCAATCCGTAAGCATGGCCTGTTTCAAAAGCAATTGTTACTTCTGCATCTGCTGGAGCGTAAACAACACCCTCAGATGGTTTAACAGCCAAACCTTTACCCATAGCTCCTGATGAGAAGACTGGGTCATTAACATTTTCAAGGGCAACAACGTCACCTGAAAGTGGAGATACAAGAGTTTCTTCAGGAAGCAAAGCTGTTGTAGCTTCGTCAGCTAAAGTCGCTGTTTCCTTTGCTACAGCTGATATTTTACCAGCAACCGGCTCCTCATCTTCATACCCGAAGAGATATGTCAAAGCGAAACCTGCCGCGAATGATACAGCAACCATAAGGATGTATGGAAGAATTTGACCATTACCTGCGTAAAGTGTCAAACCTGGAATGATAGTAACACCCATACCTGTACCGGCAAGACCTAGAAGAGATGCTACAGCACCACCGATGGCACCAGCAACCAATGAAAGAAGGAATGGTTTGCGGAAACGCAAGTTAACACCGAAGATAGCTGGCTCAGTAATACCGAGGAAGGCAGAAAGAGCTGCTGGGAAAGCAAGAGCTTTCAATTTAGGATTTTTAGTTTTCACACCAACCGCTACTGTAGCAGCACCTTGTGCTGTCATAGCTGCAGTGATGATAGCGTTGAATGGGTTCGCACCAGTGTTTGCTACCAATTGAGCTTCCAAGAAGTTGAAGATATGGTGAACACCTGATACAACGATAACTTGGTGAACACCACCGATAAGGAGACCACCAAGACCCATTGGCAAGTTCAAGATAGCTTGTGTACCAGCCAAGATGTAGTTTTCAACTACGTGGAAGACTGGACCGATGACAAACAAGCCAAGAATAGACATTACAAACAAGGTCACGAATGGCGTTACCAAGAGGTCAAGAACTTCTGGAACAACCTTGCGGACAGCCTTTTCAAATTTAGCACCAATCAAACCGATGATGAAGGCTGGCAATACTGAACCTTGCAAACCTACAACTGGGATGAAACCGAAGAAGATAGTTGGTTTCACATCGCCACCTGATGCTACAACCCAAGCGTTTGGCAACTGACCCGCAATGAGCATCATACCAAGAACGATACCGATTGTTTGGTTACCACCGAATACACGGAAGGTTGACCATACTACCAAGGCTGGCAATACGATGAATGCTGTATCTGTCAAGATTTGTGAGTAAACGTTCAAATCTTCTGGAAGAGTATAACCAAGAGCTCCAAGAAGACCACGAAGACCCATGAAAAGACCAGTTGCTACGATAGCAGGAATGATTGGAACGAATACGTCACCGAAAGTACGGATAGCACGTTGGAAAGCATTACCTTGCTTAGCAGCTTCAGCTTTTTGCTCACCAGTAGTCGCTGTTGGCAAACCAAGGGCAACCACTTCATCGTAGATTTTGTTTACTGTACCAGTACCAAAGATGATTTGGTATTGACCAGAGTTGAAGAAAGCACCTTGTACTTTTTCGATGTCTTCGACTGTATCCTTGTCGATTTTTCCTTCATCAACAACCATGACACGAAGGCGAGTCGCACAGTGGGCAACACTGCGTACGTTCTCACGTCCGCCAAGGGCATCAATGACTTTTTTTGCAATTTCTGTATTATTCATCTTGCAAAAATCTCCTTATTAAATATTTTTTAATTTTTTTGAAAGTGTTTTCAAACTTTCGATGGTTTTATTATATCACTTTTATAAAATATGTCAAACGTTTATCACATTTTGTTTCAATTTTATCCAAAAACATTGTTAAAACTTGATTTTTTGCAAGAAAACGTTTACTATATTAATGAAAAACTAGAAAATTTGGAGAAAATTATGGTATTTACAACAGAGGAGCGTTACAGGGCTTATGCTGACTGGACATCCGAATATATTGAAAAAATAAAGAAGAATACAGAGAGTTCTCCTTGGAGGACAAATTTCCATATTGAAACACCACATGGACTGTTAAATGACCCAAATGGATTTTCTTATTTTAATGGAAAGTGGACGCTTTTTTACCAATACTTCCCATTCGGTGCTGCGCACGGATTAAAATCTTGGGTCCATACAGAGTCAACAGATTTGGTCCATTTTGAAGAAACTGGTACGGTTATGTACCCAGATACACCACTTGATAGCCACGGTGCCTACTCTGGATCTGCCATGGAATTTGGCGACAAGCTCTTCCTCTTCTATACTGGAAATGTCCGCGATGAAAATTGGGTCCGCCACCCTTACCAAATCGGTGCTTTGATGGATAAAGATGGTAAGATTGAAAAGATTGATAAAGTCTTGATTGAGCAACCAGAAGATACCACGGACCATTTCCGTGATCCACAAATTTTCAACTATAAAGGGCAATATTACGCTATCGTCGGTGGACAAAATCTGGATAAAAAGGGAATTGTCAAACTTTATAAAGCTGAAAATAACGACTACCTCAACTGGTCCTATGTTGGTGACCTAGATTTTGCCAATGATATGACCGCTTATATGATGGAATGCCCAAATATAGCGTTCGTCGGTGAGCAACCCATCCTTCTCTACTGTCCACAAGGCTTGGACAAAGAGGTATTGGACTATGGCAATATCTATCCAAATATGTACAAGATTGGTCAGAGTTTCAATCCTGAAACAGCAAGCATTGTCGAACCGAGTGAATTGATCAATCTGGACTATGGTTTTGAGTGCTATGCAACTCAGGCCTTTAATGCACCGGACGGTCGAACTCTATCTGTTAGCTGGTTGGCTCTTCCAGATGTGGAATACCCAACCGATGCTTATGACTACCAAGGCTGTCTGTCATTGGTTAAAGAATTAACCATCAAGGACGGTAAGCTCTACCAATATCCAGTCGATGCTATTACCAGTCTTCGTAAAGAAGCTCAGCCATTTTCAGCTCAAAAAGAAACCAATAATGTTTACGAATTGGAACTTGATTTTTCAGCGGGCACGAAGCATGAAATCGTATTGTTCGCAAATGAAGAAGAAAAAGGCTTGGTCTTGTCTGTAGACACTGAACAAGGCCAGATTACATTAGACCGTGGCAACTGTGGTCAGCCATTCGCACTCGATTTCGGTACAAGTCGCTCTTGCGAGATTTCTCCAGGAGCTCTTACAGCCAATATCTTCATCGACAAATCTGTCTTTGAAATCTTTATCAATAAAGGAGAGAAAGTATTTTCTGGTCGTGTCTTCCCTGATGCGGATCAGTCTGGTATCGTCATTACGACTGGTAATCCGACCGGAACCTACTACCATTTAGATTATGGTCGCAAAACTAACTGATGTCGCACAGTTAGCTGGGGTCAGCCCAACAACTGTCTCGCGCGTTATCAATAAAAAAGGATACCTATCTGAAAAAACTATTCGCAATGTCGAAGAAGCTATGCGTGAACTAGGCTACAAACCGAATAATTTAGCTCGTAGTTTGCAAGGCAAATCTACAAAATTAGTTGGTCTCATCTTCCCAACAATAAACAATATTTTTTATTCTGAATTGATTAGCCATTTAGAAAAAGAGCTTTTTGATCGAGGCTATAAAACCATTATTTGCAATAGCCAGCACGAGTCCGATAAGGAACGTGAGTATCTGGAAATGTTGGCAGCTAACCAAGTAGATGGGATTATCTCGGGCAGTCACAATCTCGGTATCCAAGACTACGACCGTGTCGTAGCTCCAATTATCGCTTTTGACCGCAACCTCTCTCCTTCCATTCCCATTGTCTCTTCCGATAATTTTGCTGGCGGGGTATTAGCTGCCCAAACCTTACAAAAAGCGGGATGTCACAATCCATTAATGATTACCGGAAACGATGATTCCAATTCACCTACCGGCCTTCGCCAAGTAGGTTTCACATCTATTTTGAACAAAGCCGAAGTTTTTCATATCTCCAGTGATTTCTCACCTGTGCGCAAGGAGATGGAAATCCGAGCCATTCTTGAAAAGCAAAAACCAGATGGTATCTTTGTATCTGGAGATGCAACGGCTATGCTGGTATGGAACGTCATTCGTTCATTGAAACTGTCTATTCCAGAAGATATTAAATTGATTGGTTATGATGGAACAAGTTTCATCGAAAACTACTATCCTCAACTGACAACCATCAAGCAACCATTAACCGAAATAGCTCGCCTGCTGGTTGAACTATTAGTTGATAAAATCGAAGGAAAAAAACTGACAAAAACAGACTATATCCTGCCGATTAGCCTACTAGCAGGAGCTAGTATATAAAAAAACTGTGCCTAATAAATTAGGTACAGCTTTTTTGTGATACATTCTTTTGTTTCTCAAGTAAAAAAGAAGCTCATCAGGCTTCTTCTTTAATAAACTGGCTCAAAACTCCATTGACAAACTTAGCTGAAGATTCATCAGAAAATTCTTTAGCCAATTCAATAGCCTCGTTAACAGCAACACGGGCTGGCGTTTCTTCGAAATGTAAGATTTCAAATAGGCCTAGTCGCATGATATTCTTGTCAATCAAGGTTAAACGATCTAAGGTCCATCCTGCTTTTAATCGGCTAGATAACTCCTTATCCAAGTCATCACGATAGTCTGCTACACCATTGACAAGGTTAAGGAGAAAGAGCGGAATTTCAACTCCTTCTTGCTCTTCCTCTCTATCATAAAGATAAGAAAACTGAGCTGCCTGAACAGGTTCTTGACCAAATTCAAGTGATACGATTGCCTGCAAAGCACACTTACGCAGGGCATGTCTGTTATTCTTCATCAAGGAAATCCTCTCCGAATAAATCTTTCAATGCTGGTTTTGGTGTTTTATCAGGAACAATGCCGCTGACATGGATATTAACCGCAGCCACTTGAACTTCTGCATAGTTGTAAACTGCTGTCTTGACTGCACGCTGAATGTCCATTGATACGGCAGGAACATTTACACCATATTCTAGATAGACGTAAATATCCGCAGTCACTCGACCTTCCTCGTCAGTTTCAAGATAAACACCTTTATTTAACGATGTTTTTGACCAACTGTCTGCTACACGCTTATTTTGAAGGGAATGTACTCCATCAACTTTCGCTGCAGCAATGCCTGTAATTACTTCAAGGACGCGAGGTGCGATAACAATCTCGCCTTGATATTCTGTTGTCATAGGCTCTCCTTTCTTAAGAGGAAACGATTAAGCACGTGATACGTAAGTTCCTTCAGCTGTGTTGATAACGAGTTTTTGACCTGCTTCGATAAAGTCTGGTACGTTGACTACAAGACCTGTTTCCATCGTAGCTGGTTTACCTGAACCTGTAACAGTCGCACCTTTGATAGATGGTTGTGTTTCTGCAACGACCAATTCAACAGTTGTTGGTACAGTAACACCGATCACTTCTGTTCCGTAGAACTGGATCTTCACATCGGAATTCTCCAAGATATAGAGCAATTCTTCTTTGATGGTCGCTACTGGAATTTCATACTGATCGTAAGTCTCAGTATTCATGAAATAAGCTGTGTCATCCATTTGGTAAAGGTATTGTGCTGGAACTGTTTCGATAATAGCTTGTTCAAATTTTTCATCTGGACGGTAAGTTGTATCGAAGGTTGAACCTGTACGTACATCACGCAATTTCATACGCATGATGGTGTTTCCTTTACCTGGTTTGTGGTGGCTTGCATCCAAAACTTTAATCAATTTACCTTCAGCTTCAAAGGTCATACCTGCTCTAAGTTTACTTGCTTCAATCATTGTATTGAATACCTCTTCAAATTTTATTTATTCGTTTTATTCTACCACAAACTGTCAAATTTCTCAAATGACAATCAATTCCTTGGGTGCTAATGTCAAGACTTCACAACCGTTTTCCGTAATCAATAGGTCATCTTCGATACGGACACCATATTTGTCATCCAAATAGATACCAGGCTCATCCGTCAAGACCATACCTGCCTTGATAGTCTCGTCAGATTTTCCAAAATACGGATATTCATGAATATCCAAGCCGATACCGTGACCGATGCCGTGTGTAAAGTTGGCTCCGTAACCCGCCGCATTGATAATCTCACGAGGAATAGCGTCAAACTCGCGGTAGGTGACGCCTTCTTTGGCCTGCTCAATTAAAGCCTTATTGGCACGCAAAACCACATCGTAAATCTCACGCTCTTGATCTGTCACATGACCGATATGGATGGTCCGTGTCATATCGCTAACATAATGCTGGTAATAGCAACCAAAATCTAGCGTCAAGGTCTCACCAGTTTGGATAACCTTTTCAGACGCTCTTCCATGAGGCATAGCAGAGCGGTAGCCAGATGCCACGATGAACTCAAATGATGCCCCTTCTGCACCGAGTTGACGCATGCGGTGGTCAAGGAAATGATTGACGTCCATCTCAGTCGTCTGACCTGGTTTGATAAAGTCAAGAACATCAATAAAAGCCTGATCCGAAATTTGACATGCACGGCGAATGGTCGCAATTTCTTTCTCATCCTTAATCATGCGCAAGTCTTCGATAAAGTTTGACATAGCAACCAGTTGATAACCCTCAAAAATGCTGGTCAGACTTTGATAGAAGCCATAGGTCACCTCGCTATCAAAACCAATGGTTTCAAGCCCATCTTCCTTAATCACCTTAGCAATCTCTTCAAGGGCAAAACGGCTCTCGATAATATCAAAACCTTTTACTGATGCCTTGGCTATCAAGGTATAACGCGAATCAGTCACAAACAAGCGACGCTTGCCACTGATGAAGACTGTCGCCTCTGTTCCCCAAAAACCAGTTAGGTAGTAAATATTGTTTTGACCAGTCACCAAGATTCCATCAACAGTTGATTGAGCTAATTTTACTTCGAATTTTTCAAGTCTTTTTTGCATCCTATTCCTCCAATGATTTTTTAACTATTATAGCAGAAATACAGACAAATACCAATTCTTTCTAGCAGATAGAGAAAAAGCCGCCAGAGCGACTTTTTACTTCAACTTCGTTTTCAAATACTGGCCTGTAAAGCTGGCTGGGTTATCCGCCACTTCTTCTGGTGTTCCTGTCGCGACAACGGTACCGCCACCGACACCGCCTTCTGGTCCCATGTCGATAATGTGGTCTGCTGTCTTAATCACATCCAGATTGTGCTCAATGACAAGGACAGTGTTGCCGTCATCAACAAAACGAGCTAAAACTTTTAACAATTGAGCAATGTCTTCGGTATGCAGCCCTGTCGTTGGCTCATCCAAGATATACAAAGACTTACCAGTTGACCGCTTGTGGAGTTCAGAAGCCAATTTCATCCGTTGGGCTTCCCCACCTGATAGGGTTGTCGCAGGTTGTCCCAAAGTCACATAGCCCAAGCCCACATCTTGAATGGTGCGGAGCTTGCGTTCGATTTTTGGAATGTGTTTGAAGAACTCGACCGCATCATTGACCGTCATATCAAGGACCTGAGCGATATTTTTCTCCTTGTAGTGTACTTCCAAGGTTTCAGAATTGTAGCGGTGGCCATGACAGACTTCACAAGGCACAAAGACATCTGGCAGGAAGTGCATTTCAATCTTGATAATCCCGTCACCAGAGCAGGCTTCGCAACGACCACCTTTGACGTTAAAAGAGAAACGCCCCTTCTTGTAGCCACGAATTTTGGCTTCATTGGTCTGGGCAAAGAGGTCACGAATATCGTCAAAGACACCTGTGTAGGTGGCTGGGTTGGAACGCGGTGTCCGTCCAATCGGGCTTTGGTCAATATCAATCAGGCGGTCCAAGTGTTCAATTCCTGAAATGGTTTTGAACTTGCCTGGCTTGTCCGAATTGCGATTGAGCTTCTGAGCAATGGCTTTTTTCAAAATGGAGTTGACCAGAGTTGACTTACCAGAGCCAGATACCCCTGTCACCGCAACAAATTTTCCGAGTGGAAAACGGACCGTTACATCTTGCAGGTTGTTTTCCTTGGCACCTGTTACCTCCAGGAAACGACCATTTCCAACACGGCGGTCTAGAGGAACAGGAATTTCACGTTTGCCAGACAGGTATTGACCTGTAATGGATTTCTTGTTTTTGGCTACTTGGGCAGGCGTTCCAGAAGCTACGATTTCTCCACCAAAGACACCCGCACCTGGACCGATATCAATCAACCAGTCCGCCTCCCGCATGGTATCCTCATCATGCTCCACCACAATCAAGGTATTGCCCAAATCACGCATTTTCTTAAGACTGGCAATCAGGCGGTCATTGTCCCGCTGGTGCAAACCAATCGATGGCTCATCCAAGATGTAAAGAACACCAGACAGGTTAGAGCCAATCTGAGTCGCCAGACGAATCCGCTGACTCTCACCACCAGAAAGGGTTCCTGCAGCTCGTGAAAGAGTCAGATAGTTGAGACCAACGTTGTTGAGGAAGGACAGACGGTCCCTGATTTCCTTGACAATCGGTGTCGCAATGGTGGCTTCATTTTCAGACAAGGTCAGATTTTCAATGACTTCCAGATGATCCGCTACGGACAAGTCAGACAACTGCCCGATATGAAGTCCCTTCTCACCACCGACCTTGACAGATAAGGCTTGGTCATTGAGGCGATAGCCGTGGCAGGTTCCACAGGTCAATTCATTCATGTAAGTCTTCATGACCGTCCGCGTGTAATCACTATTGGTTTCACGGTAGCGGCGGTTAATGTTAGTAATCAAGCCTTCAAATGGAATGTCAATATCACGCACTCCACCGAACTCATTTTCATAATGGAAATGGAATTCTTGTCCGTCAGAACCATTGAAAATCAGGTTCTTCTCCTCTTCTGTCAATTCCTCGAAAGGCTTGTCCATGTCCACACCAAAATGGTTCATAGCTTGCTCCAGCATCTGAGGATAATAGTTGGAAGAGATTGGATTCCAAGGAGCCAAAGCACCCTCACGCAAGGTCTTGCTGGCATCTGGGACAATCAAATCTGTATCCACTTCTAGCTTCATGCCCAAACCGTCACAGTCGCTACAAGACCCAAAAGGAGCATTGAATGAGAAAAGACGAGGCTCCAACTCAGGCACCGTAAAGCCACAAACTGGACAGGCATAGTACTCAGAGAAAAGCAGTTCCTTATCATCCATGGTATCGATGATGACATAGCCATCCGCAATCCGCAAGGCCGCCTCAATGGAGTCAAAAAGCCGCGAGCGAATGCCTTCTTTGATGACAATCCGATCGACCACGACTTCAATGTTGTGAGCCTTACTCTTGGACAACTCAGGCACTTCCGACACATCATAGACATCACCATTGACCCGGACCCGAACATAGCCATCCTTCTGAATTTTTTCAAAAATCGTCTTATGTTGCCCTTTTTTCTTACGTACAATCGGCGCCAAGATTTGTAACCGCTGACGTTCAGGCAATTCCAAAACCTCATCAACGATTTGTTCCACCGAAGAAGCCGCAATTGCACCATGACCATTGATACAGTAAGGCACCCCGACCCGAGCATAAAGCAGGCGGAGATAGTCATTGATTTCCGTTGCCGTTCCAACCGTCGAACGCGGGTTACGCGAGGTTGTTTTTTGGTCTATGGAAATAGCAGGGCTGAGACCCTCTATGGAATCTACATCAGGTTTGTCCATGTTGCCCAAGAACTGACGAGCATAGGCAGACAAAGACTCTACGTAACGGCGTTGACCTTCGGCATACAAGGTATCAAAAGCCAAACTCGACTTACCAGACCCCGACAAACCAGTCACCACCACCAACTTCTCACGCGGAATGGTCACATCAATATTTTTTAAATTATGGGCACGAGCCCCATGAATCACAATATTTTCTTGCATAACATGATATAAGTGCGTTAAGAAAGCGAGAAGAAAATAGGAAAATGTGACGTCACTTCGTGACAAAACATTTTGTCTTTTTCTCGACGCTTTTAGCACGCATTCAAATCCTTTCTAAAGATACAAAGCCCGTAAAACGCAAAGTGAAAATAGGCGGTAAGTCCGAAATCTGTGATTTCGAAGACGCACCCCCGTCAAGACAACTAGTGCTTTCACAGGTTGAAAACCGAAGAAAGCACAGATGTCTACGACGCAGAAGCCGGTCTCCATGCTGAAACATGAGGCAACTAGTACTTTTTCACACAGCGTTTAGGGCGTGTTCAATTCCTTTCTAATATAAGTGCGTTCACAAGATAACTGGTGACGGTCGATTAACTCCGCGACACCAGACGAAACTGCCTATGGGCAATTCCTATATCTTGTATTAGCTCGATTTTCAAAAAATATCGTTTTGAAAATCTCACGTTAAGAAAACTATACAAAAATAGGAAATCTGCAAAGTGTGCCAAACACACAAGAAGATTTGCACTTTACAGCATCCACATCCGTAATCAGCTGAAGCTGAAACGACTGCGTATCTTTTTTGCTAGGCTTTTAGCACGCATTCAATTCCTTTCTTAAGAGGCTCTAAGCTATGGTATACGGAATAAGGAAAAGTCCGTACAACTTATTCGCTTAAATGTCTACATATTATAACACATTTCTATATAAAACCTTTCCGAAACTGCACATTTTTTGGTATAATAGAGGTTGCGTTAACGCAACAAAGATAAAAGGAGGGCAAAGATATGAAACAAATTTTTCTATCAACCATGACTGATTTAGAAGAAATCCAAACCTTTGAACCAGGGGCTTGGATTAATTTGGTCAACCCCTCCCAGAGCGAGTCTATGGAAGTGGCTGAGCACTATAAAATTGACATCGCTGACCTGCGAGCACCGCTCGATGCGGAAGAATCCTCTCGTATCACTGTCGAAGATGACTATACGCTCATCCTGGTCGACGTCCCAATTCTTGAAGAACGAAACAACAAGACATATTATATTACTATTCCTTTGGGAATTATTCTAACAGATGATGCGATTATCACGACTTGTTTGGAACCGTTGCCACTGTTTGAGCAGTTTATCCATCGTCGTCTACGAAATTTCTTCACTTTCATGAAGTCTCGTTTCGTTTTCCAAATTCTCTACCGCAATGCTCAACTCTACTTGTCAGCCCTACGGACCATTGACAGAAAGAGCGAAGAGATTGAGAAGCAACTCCATGAGGCTACTCGAAATGAAGAATTAATTGTACTCATGGAATTGGAAAAAACCATCGTCTACTTCAAGGCTTCCCTCAAAACCAATGAGCGTTTGGTCAAAAAACTTGCTAGTTCCTCACGTCTACTCCGTAAGTATGAAGAGGATGAGGATTTGCTTGAAGATACCTTGGTCGAAACCCAACAGGCCATTGAGATGGCAGACATCTATGGTTCCATCCTGAACTCTATGACCCATGCCTTTGCTTCTATCATTTCTAACAACCAGAATACCATCATGAAAACCTTGGCATTAGTGACAATCGTTCTCTCTATCCCAACCATGGTCTTCTCTGCATACGGTATGAACTTTAAGGACAACATCATTCCTTTTAACGATATTCCCTATGCTTTTTGGTGGATTATCCTCTTCGCATTTGCAATCAGCCTATCACTCACCTTCTACTTCATCCGTAAGAGATGGTTTTAACCTAAGGAGATTAACATGTCATTTACAGAAATCAACGGATTAACAAAAAAGAACCAAGAATTTATCCATATTGCGACCAACCAACTGATTAAAGATGGAAAGTCTGATAGCGAAATCAAAGAACTCTTGGAAGAAATTTTACCAACTATCATTGAAAAGCAAAAAACTGGCGTGACTGCCCGTAATCTCTATGGAGCACCAAGTGAGTGGGCTGCTAGTAAGACAATTTCTGAACAGGAAAAGAAAGACCAAGTGGAATACAATGAAAATCCATGGTTGATGTGGCTAGATTCTAGTCTTTTCATGCTTGCAATTATTGCTGGTATCAATGGTTTGATGAATCTTTTTGGCCAAGGTGCACAGTATGGGCTATTGACCTTATTTGTCATCGGTTTCGGTGTTGGTGCAGGGATGTACTTGATGTACCATTTCGTTTATAGAGAACAAATTAAAACTGGGCAACGTCCTAAATTGCTGAAAGCTATCGCTTTTCTCGGACTTGCTACGCTGGCTTGGTCAGTCGTTTTCATTCTAGCAGCACTGATTCCAGCCGCATTTAATCCAGTTCTCCCTCCGCTTGTTACTATTCTTATCGGAGCTGCTGCTTTCGGTGCACGCTACCTCTTGAAAAAGAAATATAACATTCGCAACGCCATGTCCCCAGTTCAATAATAAAACAAAGCGATTGGAATATTCCAGTCGCTTTTGTTTATCTATACAGTCCAGCTATCAAATCACCCGAGAACTTTATCCGCTATCACTTATCTATGTACTCTGCTAAAATAGTCTATCCCCAGACCGTGCCTCGCTTTCTAACTTCTTGGCTCGGGTTGAAACAGTCCATTCAAGAACTTAATTCATTTTCTTAATTTCGAGCTCATGAAAAATGAACCATTCTGTTATTGCACTTTTCGCATTTCTAGAGCGCAAGAAAAAATCGCCACACAGGGCGATTGCGCCTTTCCAGTTTCTAGGGCACAAGCTAAAAAGACCCGTCAGGGTCTCAATTCGCCTTCTAATTTCCGAGCTCATGAAAAAACAACCCGTCGGGGTTGTTTTTTTAATCTTCGTTTACGAATGGTAAAAGAGCCATAACGCGAGCACGTTTGATAGCTGTTGTTACTTTACGTTGGTTTTTAGCTGAAGTTCCAGTTACACGGCGTGGAAGGATTTTTCCACGTTCAGAAATGAAACGGCTAAGAAGCTCAGTATCTTTGTAATCAACATATTCAATTTTGTTAGCTGCGATATAGTCAACTTTTTTACGGCGTTTGAAACCGCCACGACGTTGTTGAGCCATGTGTGTTCTCCTTTATATTATTAATTTTTGACCTAGAATGGTAGGTCATCGTCTGATATGTCCATTGGATTGCTTGCTCCAAATGGACTTTCTTCTCGAGCGAAGTTTGGTGTAGATTGTGCAGGTGCTTGATAAGGTGAGTTATAGTCATTTCCTCCAGCAAACGAGTTGCCAGCTGAATAGCCTCCACCTTGACCTTCACGGGCAGTACGGCTTTCCAAGAGTTGGAAACTTTCTGCAACTACCTCAGTAACGTAGACACGTTGTCCTTGCTGATTGTCATAGCTACGAGTCTGGATACGACCTGTAACACCAATCAGAGCACCTTTCTTAGCCCAATTCGCCAAATTCTCAGCTTGTTGACGCCAAATGACTACGTTGATAAAGTCCGCTTCACGCTCACCGTTTTGATTTTTAAAATTGCGGTTAACCGCCAAAGTAAAAGTCGCAACAGCTTGATTAGACGGAGTATAACGAAGTTCTGCATCACGGGTCATACGACCAACCAATACTACATTATTAATCATACAACACCTTCTTACGCGTCAAGTTTGACAATCATGTGACGAAGAATGTCGCCGTTGATTTTTGACAAACGGTCAAACTCTTTAAGAGCTTCATCGTTGTTAGCTTCAACGTTAACGATGTGGTACAAACCTTCGCGGAAATCTTTGATTTCGTATGCAAGGCGACGTTTTTCCCATGCTTTTGATTCAACGATAGTTGCACCGTTGTCAGTCAAGATAGAGTCAAAGCGTGCTACCAAAGCGTTTTTAGCTTCTTCTTCAATGTTTGGACGAATAATATAAAGAATTTCGTATTTAGCCATTGATATGTTCCTCCTTTTGGTCTAATGACTCATGGTCTAGCCACGAGTAAGTGAGGGATACTCACAGAAAATAATTATACCATAATATAGAAAATGTGCAAGCGAAAACAGTTTTCCGAAAACATTTTCACAAAAAATAAAGACTGCCCAAACAAAGGGCAGCCCTATGGATTAAGCTACAATCGCTTTTGCTACTTCTTCTGTTGTCACGCGTGAGAAATAGTGTGTTGTGTCGATTTCTTGGAGTTTCGCTAGGACATCTGCGTATTCGTAGCGAGTGCCTACCAGCAAATCTTCAATATCTGATACATCACCGATACCGAAGAAGTCTCCGTAAATCTTGATGGATTCGATGACGGATTTTTCAGCCTTGATGTAGGTTGTGATTTTACCAGCTGGATAACGAACGCTACGCTCAACCGTGTATTCTGGTGTTTGACCGTAGGTCCAATCCCATGTCGCAAACTGGGTATCACGGATTTCTTGGATACGGGCCAAGTCATCTTCTGACAAGACATACTCGTCCATATCTGGATATTCTAGCTTCATCTGGTTGAGGATAGCATCTTTGAAGTCCAAGACCGTCATCTTCTCTGGCAGTTCGTTGTTGATGTTGGTCACACGGGCACGGACTGACTTGACTCCCTTAGACTCAATCTTGTCCTTGCTGACCTTGAGGGCGCTTGCGAGGACTGACATATCCACATCAAAGAGCAAGCAACCGTGGTGCATCATGCGACCTTTAGCATAGGCTTGGGCATTACCACAGATTTTCTTGCCGTCAATTTCCAGGTCATTACGGCCGGTGAAATTCGCCTCAACACCTAGTGTCGCAAGGGTATCAATCACAGGCTTGGAGAAGGTTTTGAAATCAAAAGCTCCCTCGTCTGCCTTGTTAGAGATAATGGTGTAGTTAAGGTTGTTGAGGTCATGATAGACAGCGCCACCACCTGACAGACGGCGAACAACATGGATGCCCTTTTCGTCTGTGAATTCCTTGTTGATTTCTTCAATAGCATTCTGATGCTTACCGATAATGATGGCAGGCTCATTGATCCAGAGAATAAAAATTTCGTCAATATCTGTTAATTCCTTGAAGGCATAGGCTTCGAGGGCAATATTATAGGCTGGGTCATTGCTGTTGTTTACGATGTATTTCATGCAAAACTCCTTTATTGTTAACTAATTTTTATTATAGTGGAAACGATAACAAAAGACAAGTCCGAAGACCTGTCTCTCTACTGTATTTTAGAGGCTCTTATTATTTACGTTTTGGTGGATTGTGGATCGCAACACCAAGCACATCAAGGAAGGCTTCGTACATCACTTCTGAGAAGGTTGGGTGACCGTGGATAGATGCTGCCACGTCGTCAACTGTCAATTCAGATTCCATGATGGTTGCTGCTTCGTTGATCATTTCAGCTGCAACTGGACCGATGATGTGGACACCAAGGATTTCATGGTATTTCTTATCAGCGATAACTTTTACGAAACCGTGTGCTTCGTTAGAAGCGATTGCACGACCGTTACCAGTGAAGCTGTTGCGACCGATAAGGATGTTTTCTTTACCGTATTTCTCGATTGCTTGGTCTTCAGTCAAACCAACCATAGCGATTTCTGGGTGTGTGTACACCGCTGCTGGTGTGAAGTCCAATTTAGCTTTGTGGTGGTTACCGTGGATCGCATTTTCAGCTGCCACTTCACCCATACGGTAAGCAGCGTGTGCCAACATCTTAGTACCGTTGACATCACCTGGTGCGTAGATGCCTGGGATAGAAGTTTCTTGGTATGCATTAACCTTGATACGACCGCGATCCAACTCAAGATTAAGATTTTCAAGACCAGCCAATTGTGGTACACGTCCGATTGAAAGAAGGGCTTTTTCAGAAACGATTTCTGAACCGTCGTTCAATTTGATTGTCAATTGGTTGTTAGCTTCAACGATTTCAGATACACCAACGGATGTCAAGAATTTCATACCTTTCTTAGAAAGGACTTTTTGCAATTCAACAGACACTTCGCGGTCCATACCTGGAATGATACGGTCAGCCATTTCAACAACGGTTACTTCTGTTCCGTATGATGCGTAAACCAGACCAAGTTCCACACCGACTACGCCACCACCCATAACAGTGAGTGACTTAGGAATTTCACGCAAATCAAGAATATCATCAGAAGTCAATACCAACTTAGAATCAATACCTGGGATGTTGATACGTGATACTTTAGAACCTGTTGCAAGAATGATGCTACGACCTTTGATAACCTTGTCGCCAATAACAACAGTCTTATCAGGATTTACTTGACCAAGACCGTTGAAGATAGTCACTTTATTAGCTTTCAAGAGACCTTGAACGCCACCAGTCAATGTCTTCACAACCTTGTTCTTGAAGTCAACTGTCTTGTCCATATCAACGGTGTAGTTTGTTGAAGCAAGGTTGATACCACGCTCAGCCGCAATCTTCAAGCCGTCAAGGATTTCAGCGTTCTTAAGGTAGGTCTTAGTTGGGATACAACCCTTGTTCAAACAAGTACCACCAAATTCTGATTTCTCAACGATAGCGATTTTACCGCCCAATTGAGCACCACGAATAGCTGCGTAGTAACCAGCAGGACCACCACCGACAACAACCATGTCGTACTCGTCAGCAGCCAATTCAGCCTTAGGAGCTTGTGGAGCTGCTGCAGGAGCTGCAGGTACTTCCAAACCAGCTGCTTTCAAATCGGCAGTTGCTTGAGCAACCTCAGCTGGAGCAGGTGCAGCACCCAATTCAACTGTTTCACCTTCTGCACCAAGGTAAGCAATGACTTCAGTTACAGGAACTGTTGCACCGTTACCGTGAACGATTTTCAAAAGAACACCTGATTCTTCCGCTTCCAATTCCATGCTTGTCTTGTCTGACATCATCTCCAAGATAACATCACCTTCGTTGACAAAATCACCTTCTTGTTTTTTCCACTCGATGATTTCGCCTTCTTGCATATCTACACCAAGTTTCGGCATAATAATTTCAATTGCCATGTTTAAGATACCAAGAGCGAAGAGAAAGCGACTGAAAAATAGGAAATCGTAGAAAATCCTGATTTTCTAAACGATTTATCTTTTTTCCGAGCTTTCCGCTCGGGTTCAATTGCTAAAACTCTCTCGCTCTTATTCCCTTTCTTTATTTTTTCTCTTTACCAAATTGAGCACAGGCTAAAAACCTATTGAAAAAGATAAATCGCCTCGTGCCTCAAGGCACATCGTTGATTTCCTATTTTCATACGGTTTTCTTAACGCCTTTTGCATCTTATCTCAGATCAACAATTCCAATGGGTTTTCCAGCAAGTTCTTCAAGTCAACCATGAACTTAGCACCATTCATACCATCAATGATACGGTGGTCGATGGTCAAGCAGAGTGCCATGATTGGACGGATTTTGATTTCGCCGTCGATAACAACTGGTGTTTGAACAGTTGATGCTACACCAAGGATTGCTGAGTTTGGTTGGTTGATGATTGGGTTAAAGGTTTTAGTACCAAACATACCCAAGTTGGTGATAGAGAAGGTCGAACCTGACATTTCAGCCCCCTTCAACTTACCAGATTGAGCCTTCTTGATGACATCTTTCGAAGCCACCACAAAGTCAGACAAGCTCATCTTATCTGCGCCGTGAACAACTGGCACCACCAAGCCATCATCTAGACCTACTGCGATACCAAGGTTGACGAACTTGTGTAATTCGATTTCTTGTGCATCGTTAATCAAAGATGCGTTCATGTAACGGTGTTCTTCTTTCATCAAAGTACGAACAACCGCAAGACCGATCAAGTCTGTAAAGGTTACTTTCAAACCAGTCTTGTTCATGATTGGCTCAAGGACTTGCTTACGAAGTGCCATGAGGTTGGTCATGTCAATATCGTAGTTAAGTGTAAATGTCGGAGCAGTCAAGTAAGAGTTGACCATACCTTTTGAAATCGCCTTACGCATTGGGCTCATCTTGATGATTTCAACGCCCTCTGGCAATTCTTTAGCTGGTTTTTCTTCTGCTTTTGGTGCTGGAGCAGCAGTTTCTACAGCTGCAGGAGCAAGTACTGCAAGAACGTCGTTCTTGACAATCTTACCGTTGACACCTGAACCAGTAAGGGTTGACAAGTCAACACCTTGGTCTGCTGCAATACGGGCTGCAAGCGGAGTTGCTTTGGGAGCTGCTCCCTTGAAGTCTTCGACGTCAACCTTGTGGACACGACCGTTAGCACCTGTTCCTGGAACAAGACCCAAATCGATTCCAAGCTCACGCGCCAATTTACGTGCTGCTGGAGTCGCACGAACCTTGCCACCACCTTGTGGTTTGGCAGCAGTTGCAGGAGCAACGATTGCTGGTGTACGACCTGCAGGTACTTCTTCAATAGCCGCTGCTGGTTCAACAGCAGGTGCAGATGAAGCGCCGGCTTCAACCGTCTCACCTTCAGCACCCAAGTAAGCAATGACTTCTGTAACAGGGACAGTAGCACCATTACCATGAACAATTTTCAATAGGACGCCTGACTCTTCTGCTTCCAGCTCCATGCTGGTCTTGTCAGACATCATTTCCAAGATGACATCGCCTTCATTGACGAAATCACCCTCTTGTTTTTTCCACTCGATGATTTCACCTTCTTGCATGTCCACACCGAGCTTAGGCATAATGATTTCAATAGCCATTATTAAGATACCAAGTCCGAACAGAAAACGATTGAAAAATAGAAAATCCTCATTTTCGTAACGATTTATCTTTTTCCAAGTTTTCCGGACGGGTTCAATTCCTTTCTTTCAATTTCTTACGTTATCTAAGAATCGACTCCAATGATATTCATTGAACCAGGTCAATTCTTTTCATACATTCCTTCAAACAGGGTTAGGACGGTTGCCCGTCCTTCCATTTTGTCTTTAGCCCTTGTTTACTTGCTTATAAATTGCCGCTTTGATTTTCTCTACGTTTGGCAATACTGCATTTTCAAGAATGTTAGCGTAAGGAACTGGTACATCGTCTGAAGCGATACGGATGATTGGTGCATCCAAGTAGTCAAAAGCTTCGCTTTCTGTGATGATTGATGCGATTTCACCGATGAAACCACCTGTTTTGTAAGCATCGTTAACCAAGATAACCTTACCAGTTTTCTTCACAGATTCGATGATCAATTCTTTATCCAATGGGATAAGGGTACGTGGGTCAACCACTTCTACGCTGATGCCTTCTGCAGCTACTTCTTCAGCTGCTTTCAAAGCACGTTCCAACATACGACCGTATGAAATAATAGTTACATCCGTACCTTCACGTTTGATTTCACCCTTACCAAGTGGGATGTAGAAATCTGGGTCCAAGTTAACTTCTTCTTTTTTACCGTAAAGTGCTTTTGGCTCCAAGAAGATAACTGGGTTGTTGTCAAGGATAGATGATTTCAAGAGACCTTTTGCATCGTTAGCTGTACCAGGTGCAACAACTTTGATACCTGGGATGTGAGTCAACCAAGCTTCAAGAGATTGTGAGTGCTGTGCCGCTGAACCGATACCTGAACCAGATGCCACACGGAAGGTTACAGGTGTTTTCAAGCCACCACCAAACATGTAGTTGGTTTTAGCCGCTTGGTTAACAATCGCATCAAGGGCAATTGTGATGAAGTCCATGAAAGTCAAGTCAACGATTGGACGAAGACCTGTTTGAGCCGCACCAACCGCAGAACCAGCGATTGCTGCCTCAGAGATAGGCGTGTCGCGAACGCGTTTTGGACCAAATTCATCCAACATACCAACAGATGTACCGAAGTCACCGCCGTAGATACCGACGTCTTCACCCATCAAGAATACTTTTTCATCCTTACGCATTTCTTCGCTCTGAGCCAAGTTAATCGCTTCACGCAAGGCCATTACTTTTGTTTCAGCCATTTTTTACTCCTAATTTATATCAATTTATCTATACTGTACTAAGGAAAATCAAACAATTACCACTATGTAGCGTCATTTAGTTTTTCTTCTATTACTTCGACGTAAGAGGAAACTCTGTTTCCTTATTTTCAACTTCAAACACTCCACTGGATTGTTTGAACTCGCCTTGCCTAACTTCAGTTATGCCTACGGCTCGTTGCCTAGTACTAAAAGCAAACTAAAAGACTATAATTGTTTATAGCCCCAGCTTGAGGCACCTTAGAATTGTACTCGAACTAAGGTGGTAGTCCACCTTGGTGAGCTACCCTAGTTTGACTTGCTCTTTAGAGCTTAGTCAAACTTCTTACGTCACAATCGTGTTCGGTCTAAAAACTCGGAAAAAAGAGACGCAACCGTTTCAGCTTCAGCTGAATTACGGATGTGGCTACCTTTAGGTGCGAACTTCCTTGTGTGCAAGCACACTGTGTCAGTTCCCTATTTTTCAGTCGTTTTTTAGACGACCTCACAACTTAGTTAGAATTGTACTCGAACTAAGGACTGTGCGAATTTCATGTTTAACTATTGCAGTTACTGCGTCGTAGACAACTGTACTTTCTTCGGTTTCACCTGTGAAAATACTAGTTGTCTTGACGAGGGTGCGTCTACGAAATCAAAGATTTCGGACTTACCGCTTATTTTCGCTGTGTCCTTTTAACGTTCTCGTTACTTACGACACGGAGACTATTCAGCCGATATTGCTGAATAGGCGAAGTTAGTGAGGTAAGTAGGTAGTCCACCATAGTGGCTACCGTAGTTTGACTTGCTCTTTAGAGCTTAGTCAAACTTCTTACGTTAGTCTACGAAAACATCTTCGTAAGCTACTGAGATGTCTGGATCTGGGCTTTCTTGTGCGAATTTTACAGATGCTTCTACTTGTTCTGCAACTTGTGCTTCGATGGCATCCAATTCTTCGTCAGTCGCAATCTTGTTTTCTGTCAAGTATTTGCGGTATTTCTTAAGTGGGTCTTTTGCTTTCCACTCGTTAACTTCTTCTTTTGTACGGTACACACCTGCATCTGCAGTTGAGTGACCAAACCAGCGGTATGACTCAACTTCGACCATGGCAGGACCATTTCCTGCACGAACGTACTCGATGACTTCTTGCATTTTTTCATAAACAGCAATGACGTCGTTACCATCCTCAACATAGTGACCTGGAATACCGTATGCTGCTGCACGTTGGTAGAGATGAGGAATCTTAGTTGAGTAAGAAATATCTGTTGAGATACCGTAGCGGTTGTTTGTAATGAAGAAGATAACTGGCAAGTTCCAAACTGCCGCCAAGTTCATTGATTCATGGAAGGAACCTTCGTTAGTAGCTGAATCACCTGAGAAGGCAATAACAATGTTATCTGTACCAAGGTATTGTTGCGTAAGGGCTGCACCAACTGCAAGGGCATAACCACCACCTACGATACCGTTTGAACCAAAGTTTCCTTTTTCAACGTTTGCCAAGTGCATAGAACCACCACGGCCTTTTGATATACCAGTTGCCTTACCAGCAAGCTCAGCCATCATGCCATTGATGTCAATACCTTTTGCAATAACGTGACCGTGACCACGGTGATGTGAGAAGATGATGTCCTCATCTGTCAATCCAGCAATAGGTCCAACAGCTGCAGCTTCTTCACCGACTGAGAAGTGAGTCATACCTTGTACGAAACCGCGACGCACTAATTTATTTAATTTCATATCAACATCACGGATTTGTTGCATTTTCAAGAACATGTCCAAATGTTGTTCTTTTGTGATAGATACCATAATTTCCTCCAAAGGTTTTTCTCTTTCTGTATTATGATAGACCAATATTTCACAAATGGCAAGTAATTGAACCGTTTTCTTTTTACAGAAATTTTCGTGAAAACCTTGATTTAGTGCGTTTTTTCACAAATTCCAAAAAGATTTATTTTCCTTGTTTGAAACTTTTTTCACAAACTTTAAAATGAGCTTGCACGCCGTCTTTCTTTCTGTTAATATAGGTACGGAGGTTCATATGGAATTCGATTTATTTCTTATGATTTGTAACTACGTGGGCACTATCGCATTTGCTGTTTCGGGGGCCGTAAAAGGATTTAAGAAAAAGTTAGATATTTTTGGAATTAGCTTGCTCGGCATCATTACCGCCGTTGGTGGGGGAATTATTCGAGATACGATGGCCAATCGCATTCCTACTGCTCTGACTGATCCTACAGCCATCTATTTATCTCTCGGAGTAGCGATTAGCATGTACTTGATTGTTATCAATCTAAAGCAGGACAAACCACTTGATAAGAAGATGATTCATTTCCTTTCCCAGACAAACCTTATCTTTGATGCAATCGGTCTAGCCATCTTTGCCCTCATTGGAGCCAGTACTGGCATCTCTCTCCAGCTAAACGCTCTAACCAGTGGTATTCTGGCAGCTTTGACAGGTGTCGGAGGCGGAATCGCCCGTGATTTACTCGTCAATGAAACACCTATTGTTCTTAAAGAAGATGTCTATGCTGTCCTTGCATTTTTCTCAGGAGTCCTCTATCATCTTTGCGTTGTAAATTGGAAATTACCACAAATTCCAACCTTCATCACTATTTTCACCATTTCTTTAATCATTCGATTATTGGTAATTAAATACAAAATCAATCTTCCCAATATGGAAAGCAAACGAAAGGTCTGAGTTCGTCAACTCAGACCTTTTTGTATTACTATTGATTACCAGCCACCGTGACCACCTGCACCTGGTCCTGTTGCGGTGATTTGAGTAATCTGCTCACCGTTAACGGTTACTGTACCTCCTGTCAATTCAGCAGTTCCATCGAAGTCAAAAGCAGATTGAGCCGTTACATCGATTGTACCACCGGAGATATAAATGTCTCCATTAGCATCAAAGGCATCCGTATCTCCACTACCTACAGCCACTTTCAAGTCACCGCCAGTTACCTTGATAAAGATATCTGATGACGTTGTACTTGCCGCATTAATAGCATCATCTGAACCGTAAACATCTAATGTACCACCATTAATCGTGATGTTAGTACCTTCAAGTGCCTCAGCAGATTCTGATACTGTAATGGTACCTCCGTCAATTGTCAAAGCCGTCTCCGCTTTAATACCATCATCACCTGCTTTTACAGTAATTTCACCGCCTGTGATAGTTGTATAACCTTTGGTAGTATCTGTATCATTTGTAGACTTGATACCATCACCACCTGCTGTTACATTGATTGTACCACCATTGATTGTCAATGAATCCTTACCACGGATACCATCATCCACTGCAGTGACGGTAATGTTTCCTGAATTCACGACAAGGTCGTCCGTCGATACAATACCATCTTGGAAGTTCCCCTCAACTGTCAAGCTACCATTACCAGTGATGGTCAAATCTGCTTCAACATGGATAGCCCCCTCAATATTGGTGTCTGTATGATTGCTGGTATCTTTCACTGTATTCGTCGTACCATCTTTGATTTCCAATTCAACATTATCAGCATTAATAACATTGATTGCTGCAGTATCTGAACTTGAAATCTCAACACCTGCTAGAATGATGCGAACATTGGCATCTGTTTCAACCGTTACACCAGCTGTTGTTGAACCAGTCAAAATATAGGTTCCTCCCTCAGTAATTTTCAAGCCATCGTTTGAAAGCGTCACTTCTGTCGTTGGAAGGGCTGACCAGTCAATAGATGACGAGCTCAAATCTGATGAAGCGCTATTATTTGAAGTTGTCGCTACACTTGTCTGACTAATTGCTGCTGAGCTTGAAGTCGTCGTTGAACTTGAAGTAGATGAACATGCTGCTAGGACACCAAGACTCATAAGAGTAACACCAGAGTAAAGTAATTTTTTAAGATTTGTTTCCATAATATAGATTCCTTTTCTTTCTTCAGGAAGTCGTATCCCTTCCTGATATGCTCCTAGTTTACCTTTCCTCCCTAAAAGAAAGATTAACGATTGCCAAAAGAAAACTTAAAGTTCTTAGGAACTACAAAAGGCCGGGAAACCCAGCCTAGGAATAATCATTGATAAAATCTATAGCTTAACCCAATGCAAGCTTTTCAACTCAAGCAAGGGAGAAGTTTCAGGATTGGTATCTGATTCAGAAATGCGTTTTAAACCTGGAATCATCGCATTGTATTGATAAATGCGAAAAACACCATCTCCTTCAAATAAGTATGTTCCATCCTGTAAAGGACGAAGTAGGGCGTCCGGTCCAATTTCAAATCCAAGATTGCGGAAATTATCCACCAAACGTAGACTCTCATCGGCAAGCTGAGTATAGAGGTCAATTAAGACATATTCTCCCGACTTGTCCAAAGCTAGAAGCAGCTCCTCTGTACCATCATGGTTGACATCATACAAACTATAAAATATTCCACTATATTCTTGCCCCTGGCTAGTTAATAAGCTCAGATAGCTACTGACCTCATCCTGATTGATTGCCTCAGCAGGCTGCCTCATATTCGCTTGATAACGATCAATAACTGATTGGTATACCTCACTTAGCTCAGGAGTGGTCACTGATGATGCTTGCGTCTCGGAGCTAGATGCTATTGTTGACGCTTGCTGCAAACTAGAACTATCTGAAACTTGGCTTGAAGCACTAGAACTAGAACTCTCACCACCTTTTACCTGATTAGACTGACAAGCAGCTAATAGTACAACCGTGGACACTAACATCAGTTTACTAATAAATGTTTTCATAACTTCCTCCTGTGCTCTATCTTTGGTCTTATACTCTTCGAAAATCAACATTATCCGTTGTCAAGAGCCTTGATGAGTGAAAAGCTCCAGTGGAGGTTTTCAGCCTGTTACCTTGAAATAAGATAGTAACAGAGTTCTATCTTCGACTTCGTTTCCTAGGCTACTTTTGATTTTCATTGAGTATTAGTATAACATCTTTCCGAGGGCTTGTAAACGCCACCATATATGGACAAAGCATCCGAGCCAGAAAAAGCCGAATGTTCCCATCCGACTTTTGTTGTTAATCTTTCTGATCAAGAGCACGCAACATTTGATCAATTTTATTACCGTACTCAATTGATCGGTCTTTTTCAAAGACCAAATCCGGAATTTTATAAAGAGTTAACTTACGACCAAGTTCTCTCTTAATGGTTCCCGTCGCTTTTTCAAGACCCGTTTGTGCTTTTTGATTATCGGATGCCAAATTACTCATGATTGTGTAGTAAACCTTGGCCATTGACAAATCGCCGACCATCTGAACATCTGTAATAGTCACTCCCTGCACACGTGGATCACGAACTTTCTTTTGCAAAATCTCATTGACTTCGCGCTTGATTTCCATCCCGACACGGTCTGTACGAAAATGATTCGCCATATTCTTTCCTTTCTTAGATGATAGAAAAGCTGAGTTTCCCCAGCTTGAATAATCCAAGTAGATTAAAAACTATTGCTTTAAAACCTACTAAAATCTATTAAATTATCACTTCCTCGACAAAATCACTTGTCTATGATTTTGACAGTGAGAAAATATTATTTTTTGATTTCTTCCATGATGTAAGCTTCAATGGTATCATCAACTTTCAAGTCGTTGTAGTTCTCAATCATCAAACCACCCTCTTGGGCATTACCAACTTCTTTCACGTCATCTTTATAGCGTTTCAAACTAGCTAGTTTGCCATCAAATACTACAACACCATCACGGATAACTCGAACACTTGAATCACGGGTAACTTTACCACGAACAACCATGAAACCACCGATCGTTCCAACTTTGGATACCTTGAAGGTTTCACGAATGATTGCCTCACCAATGATTTTTTCTTCATATTCTGGGTCAAGCATACCTTTCATGGCGTCTTCCATCTCTTCGATAACCTTGTAAATGATGCTGTGAAGACGTACTTCAACATCATCTGCTTCAGCTTGGTTACGTGCTTCAGCTGTTGGACGAACGTTGAAACCAATCACAAGAGCATTTGAAGCTTCCGCAAGAGTAATATCTGATTCGTTGATAGCTCCGACTGCAGAGTGGACGATATTGACACGTACTCCCTCTACTTCAATCTTTTGAAGCGATGATGCAAGTGCTTCAACGGAACCTTGTACGTCGGCCTTGATAATCACATTAACTGACTTAACCTCGCCTGCTTTAAGGGTATCAAAGAGGTTTTCAAGACTAACTCGTTGCGTTGCTTGACGCTGTTTAAGAAGAGCACGTTTAGCACGTTCTTCACCTGCTGCACGAGCTGATTTCTCATCCTCGTAAACTGCAAAGTGATCGCCTGCCATAGGAGCTTCGTTCAAACCAGTAATAGATACCGGTGTAGATGGACCAGCAGTTTTAACACGACGACCAAGGTCGTTTGTCATGGCACGAACACGTCCGAAGGTATTTCCGACAACGATTGGGTCTTGAACATTAAGTGTCCCTTGTTGAACGAGGAGGGTTGCAACCGCACCTTTCCCTTTATCCAAATGCGCTTCGATAACTGTACCAATCGCACGAACAGTTGGGTCTGCCTTCAGTTCTTGAATTTCAGCAACCAAAAGAACAGTTTCCAACAATTCATCAATGTTTTGGTTAAACTTAGCTGAGATTTCTACAAATTCAGATTCTCCACCCCAAGCAGTTGAGATAACACCGTGCTCAGCCAATTCACCGATGACACGCTCTGGGTTTGCACCTGGCTTGTCAATCTTGTTGATAGCTACAATGATTGGTACATTAGCTGCTTTTGAGTGGTTGATAGCCTCAATTGTTTGTGGCATGACACCATCATCTGCTGCAACGACTAGGATGGTCAAGTCGGTAACAGATGCACCACGTGCACGCATAGAAGTAAAGGCCGCGTGTCCTGGAGTATCCAAGAAGGTAATTTTCTTACCAGCTTCCTCAATTTGGTAGGCACCGATATGCTGTGTGATACCACCAGCTTCCCCAGTAGCAACACGAGAATTACGTAGGGTATCCAACAAGGTTGTTTTACCATGGTCAACGTGTCCCATGATAGTCACAACAGGTGGGCGTTCTGTCATCTCTTCTTCATTGAGGTAGCCCTCTTCTACGAAGAAACGCTCAATATCTGCGTTATCGACCTCTACCTTTTCTTTCGCTTCAATACCATAATCAACCATGAGGAGTTCGATAGTATCTCCATCCAAAGATTGGTTTTGAGTCGCCATAACTCCCATAAGGAAGAGTTTTTTCACAATTTCAGCAGGTTCACGTTTGATCCGTTTTGCAATTTCTGCGACGGTCATGCCAGCAGTATATTCAAATTCAGTTGGCAATTCGTGGAACTTGCGTTCTGTGACAGGTTTGGCAGGTTGGTTAGCCTTGCCTTTTTTATTTTTCTTGTTGTTATTCCAGTTACTTGTTCTTTGATTTCTCACTTGATTTTGACTATTTCGATTTCTTTGTTGTTTCCGTGGACCATCTTCTTCGTCACTATTAAAGTCACGTTTTTTATCTGGTCGAGCTTGTTTCTTACGACGGGTATCTACAGTAGTTTCTGCAACTTGCTCTGGTACCGATGCAACAGGTGCAGGCTTCACAAATGGTTTGCTTTCCACAACCGGTTCTTCAAACTTAATTTCTTTTGGCTTCTTAGGTTGCTTTTTAGCTTCCTGAGCCTGACGAAAACGTTCTTCACTAGTACGAGCATACTCCGCATTTTGTTCTGCTTTCAAAGCAGCAGCACGCGCTTTGAAGTCAATTTTAGGTCCTGCTGGTTTTGCAGCCTCTCTTTGTTCAAAGCGAGCTGACTGACCTGGACGGTTGTCCTGACGACGGCTGGCACGATTATCGCGTCGTTCACCAAATCGGTTGTCTTTCCGCTCTTCTGGACGCTGGTCACGACGATTGTCGCGGCGATCATTTCGCTCATTGTTTGAACGTCCCTGACCTTGTTGACGGTTGTCACGACGGTCCTGACCAGATTTAGCTTGACCACCTTTTCCTTGACCCTGAGCTCGCTTAGCAGCCTGCTCTTTGGCCCGTGCTTCACGCTCTGCCTTAAAGTTTCGACTCTGTGGACGATGTGGAGCTGATTGTACTGCACTTGCCGCAACTTCTTCTTTTACTACTGGCTGAGTTTCCTTAGCTTTTTCTACCTTAGCTGTTTCCACCTTTGGAGTTTCATCAACCTTCTCAGGCTTGCTAACTTTTGCCGCAACTTTAGTTGCCTCTGATTTTTGTCCCCCAAAGCTTTCTGCAAGGCGTTTAGCACTTGCTTCATCTACGCTTGAAGCATGGCTTTTGACTTCAAAGCCCAATTCTTGAGCCTTAGCAACAACTTCCTTACTGCTTACGCCTAATTCACGGGCTATTTCATTCAATCTCTTCTTAGACAATGCCTTGTCCTCCTGTTCTATTCCATAATAGACCTCATCTTCTTTGTAAATCCAGCGTCTGTCACTGCAAGAACTTTTCTAGCCTTGCCGACAGCTGCACTCAATTCCAGTGTTGAAAACACTGTTACAACTTCTACTTGATAGGTATGACTTTTATCTGTTACTTTTTTACTTAAATTTCCAGCAGCATCTTCGGCTAAAAATACCAACTTTGCCTGCCCTTTTTGAATAGCTTCAACAACCAGGTCCTCACCCGAAACCAGGCGACCAGCTCGCTGGGCCAAACCTAATAAATTTAAGATTTTCTGTCTCTTATTCGAGTCCAAGTTCTCTCCTCTTGATCTTATGATCAACATAGGCAATTAATTCATCGTAAAATTCTTCGGTCACTTCCATACTAAAGGAACGATCGAAGACACGACGTTTCTTAGCTTGGATTGCCTCATCATTATCAAGCTTGATGTAAGCCCCACGACCATTTGCCTTGCCTGTTGGATCGATAAATACTTGACCTTCTTTATTTTTTACAATACGGAGCAAATCCCGTTTGTCGATGATTTCACCGGACACCACAGACTTGCGCAAGGGTATTTTTCTAGCTTTTGCCATGGTTGCTCCTTTTGCCTTATTCTTGTTCTTCTTCGACTTCTTCTACAACTTCGTCTGTTGCATATTGAGTTGCTTCAAAAGCTTCATACTCCGATGCTGACTTGATGTCGATACGGAATCCTGTCAAATGCGCTGCCAAACGAACGTTTTGACCACGACGACCAATTGCCAATGACAACTTATCATCTGGTACAACGACTGTAGCATGTTTCCCATCTTCCGTGTCAAACAATACTTGGTCAACTTCAGCAGGTGCAAGGGCATTGTAGATAAATTCCGCTTCATCAGCTACCCACTCGATAACGTCAATATTTTCCTCAGTAGGAATCATACGGTCATTCTTAGCATCATAACGAGCTGGATGGAATTTGCTAGTGATTTTCTTGATATTTGAACCACCACGACCAACGATCGTACCGATGGCATCCACGTTTGGATTATGGCTACGAACAGCCACTTTCGTACGGTCTCCAGCTTCACGGGCAACACTCATGATTTCAACTGTTCCATCGTATACTTCTGGAATTTCCTGCTCCATGAGACGTTTAATCATTTCTGGATGGCTACGGCTAACAAATACATTAACCCCACGACCATTGTCTTCTACCTTGTAGACATAGACTTCGATGCGATCATGAGATTGGAAAACCTCACCAGGAATTTGATCCTGTTTTGACAACTGTGCTTCAATCGTACCAAGGTTGACATAGATAAAGCGATTATCAAAACGCTCTACCGTACCTGACATAATCTCATTTTCATGTTGCTTGTAGGTATTGAAGGTAATGGCACGCTTTTGTTTGCGCATCTTTTCCATGATGGTCTGTTTAGCTGATTGAGCAGCTACACGTCCAAATTCCGCTGGGTCTTCTTGGAATTTAATTTTGTCACCCATTTCATAAGCTGATGAAATAGCCAAGGCATCTTTTAGACTAATTTCTAGTCGGCTATCAAATACTTCATCTACTACTTCACGAACAGTAAATACATGGAAATCGCCTTTTTTCTCGTCAAATTCAATCACTGCTGATTCTGATTGACCATAACGGCGTTTATAAGCTGAACGAAGCGACTCTGTAACTGCATCAATGATATCCGCTTTGTTAATACCCATGTCTTCCTCTAAAATACGGAAGGCTTCTAGCATTTCTTTACTCATGTTGTTTTCCTTTTGCGCTCAAAAGGTCCTTTCTTAAAGTCTAATATCTTTTAAATTACTCATGAAAGAGCATTATAACTTAACAGCCAAACGAGCCTTAGCCACCGTCTGGTAAGGAATAGTCACTTCCTTCTTACGAGTTTTATCCATATATTCCATGATCAGGTCTGTTCCATCAAAGGAGAGCAAAGTTCCTTCGAAAACCTTGATTTTATCAATTGCCTGATAGAGCTTGACATGGATGTACTTTCCAACTGCCTTTTCAACAGCATCTGCCGTTTTTAAAGGACGTTCCAAACCTGGACTTGTTACCTCCAGCATGTATTGGTCTGGAAATGGGTCTGGTTTGATAGTGTCCAAAATCGGACTGATCTTTTCGGATAAATCTGCCGTATCTTGAAGGGAAATTCCACCCTCCTTATCGACAAAAATCGATAGGACATAGTCACCGCCCATTTTACCATATTCCACATCTACCAACTCGTAAGGAGTTTGAATAGCGGGGGTAATTGCTGCTGTGACCAATTCAATAATTGATGACATAAACACCTCCTACTTTTACAGTCGCTAGAAATACATTACTCAAATAGTTCGCACTATCCAGGACTCTCTATTTCCTTTGACAGGAAACTCCCTTGTACTATCATTCATTCTATATACAGAAATCCGTGTACAGGGAAAGGGTTGACTGACGCCAACCCCTTTTCTCATTATTCACTTCCATTATTCTATCATATCTATCCCTATTTGTAAAGGAAAACGATGGATTATAGTCATTTAGTTTATTCGACAAAGGAAAAAGGTCTCTGCTAGACCTCTCCTCATTTTCCACTAAGGGAATTATTAAAAATGTGCTTCCACACGATAGATGACTTGACCCTTGTTTGAGAATTTCTCCTCATACTCTGTCATAACGTTGCCTTCCAAACCATCAGCATGCAAATCTAGCCAAACTTGCTTCAAGACCATGCCATATTGAGAAAAACTAGCCAGGCTATACTCAAACAGACCACGATTATCTGTTTTGAAGTGGATTTCCCCCTTCTCAGGCAGGATTTCCTTGTAGGTATCTAAGAATGACTTGTAAGTCAAACGGCGTTTCTCATGACGTTTCTTAGGCCATGGATCTGAAAAATTCAGATAAAGCTGATCTATTTCTGCCGGTGCAAAATAGTTGGTCAAACTCGAACCATCCACCTGCAATAATTTTATATTTGGCAAGCCAGCTTCAAGCACACGATCCAAGGCATAGCTTAACACGGTCATCTGAATATCAATACCAATATAGTTAATATCTGGATTTTGCGCAGCCATACCAGTGACAAAGCGACCTTTACCAGAACCAACCTCTATGTGGATAGGATTATTGTTTCCAAAAATCTCTGCCCATTTCCCCTTACATTCCTCTGGATTGGAGATAACATACTGGGGATTGTTTGCTAGAAGCTCACTCGCTCCCTTACGATTTCTAACTCTCATACTTCCTTATAGAAACTCTGACGGAATTGCCGTAGAGCGTAAATTTCTTTATTTGCAGCCAAAACATTGTAGCTTTCTACATGCTTAGCAATTTGGTTTAGGTAGCCAAGCTGGCCATACCAATAAACCTTATTTAATACTGTGCTGTTATATTTGTAGCCATAAGCCCGAAGCCACTCTTCCCAGGACTGACGAGGAATATAATGCGTCAAAATATAGGCAACATCCAACATCCGATCCGTTACACAAGCGGTCTCCCAATCTGTCAAATACACCAAACCAGACGTCGTTTCTACCCAGTTACTATGATGCAAATCTCCGTGAACAAATGTTGCCACCTCTTGACGGAATCTTGGCAGATTATTCAATAAATCTTGACAGATAGATTGCAGATAAGAATTCTGTCCCAATCTAGTTGGCGCCTCTTTTTGCCAACGATAAACCAAATCCTGAGGTTCCATATAGGTATAATTCATCTGCAAAGCCTGATTGAGCAAAATGCGAGAATAGTGCATCCTCACCAGTATTTGACGAATCTGTTTACTAGTCATATCTTGACGCTCCAAGGTACGACCATTCAACCACTCCTGCTCTACACGATGCCCCATTCCTACTTCACGATTTGCTGACAAAACGGGTGGTGTAATTTGCTCACGCGCAAGAGCAGACACTATCGGAGGCATCTCATACTTCACAAAGACTGGCGTTCCGTCTGACCGTAGGCCTTTAAACGCTTTGCCACTATTTCCTGCAATAGACTGTAATTGTAGCCCACTGGTATCAAACTGCATGCCTTTCCTCCTTTAAAAATTCCTTACTATTTTACTAATTTTCGTCTATTTAGTCAATCAATTTTTTTAATTTTAGAGGCAAATATATTTCATGCAAGAAAATCCCCACGAGAAGTAAGACGACTACCATCGTATTCTCTTTAGAAAATAGCAGAGCAAAGCCCAATTCCACCAGTAATAGACTGTATAAAATCACTCTAAGCAAATTCTGAAGACCGATTTTCTTGGAAGCTTTCTCCAAAGGATACAGTTGCGTTACATATTGATAATCATAGTGCTTGTAAAGCCCCAACAACTGGAAGACAAGCAAATAATGAAAGACTAAAACTAGGCCGATGGATAACCACGATTCTTCGATGGCAAATAGGGACAAAATCGCCAACAACAGTAGACGTATCGTCAAGCCCAAGTAGTCTCCTGAACGCAAGAAAGCCCGTAAGTAGAGATAAAACCAAGTCTGTCTCGACTTGACAAGACGCAAGATTCCATTGAGATAGCTTCTCGGTCTAACTGTCGTGCTGATGCCTTTAACCGTCGTAAACAAGGCAAAGAAACGTAAAATAGACTGTTTCCTTTTTTGTTCATCTTGAATAGCCTTAGACCAGTCCAATACTCCCTGTGACTGATAAGCCGCTAATTGGCGCTTGACAAGAAGACATTTTAAAACCAACAAAGTAAGAAGACCAGCTACAATCATCCACACCGGCAAACCCAGTTTCAAATAGATTGGTAACAAAACAAGCTGAACCACCACCTGTATAGAGGACCAAAACAAGACCGTGCGTCTGGCTGCAACCTCGAGCCCTTGCAGAATATCTTTTTCCTTGGTCAATAAGAAGATTTGATCAGCTTCTTCTAAATAAGTCGCAATTCTTCCGGACAATAGCACCAGTAGACTGATTGCAATAACCACCAAAACAATCGGCAACGGATTCTCAGGGAATGACAACAATAATTGACGGTATTGCAAACTCAAAAAGCCTAATAAAACCATGAGAACCAAAACAAAATGGTCATTCAGAACATAGCGCAGATACTTGGAACAACGATTTAAAAAATCTAGTCGGCGTTGTTGAAACAATTCTTTCATCCAGCCACTCCTTCTTGCGTCAAGGCCAGATAAATTTCGTTCAGACTTGCACCATCCATACCAAATGCGCTTTGTAGCTCCTCCAAATTTCCAGTTGCACGGACCTGTCCCTGATGTAAAATCACAAAAGAGTCGCACATTTTCTCAGCTGAGTCAAGAACGTGAGTGGACATGAGAATGGAAGTGCCCTTAGATTTTTCTTCCTCCAAAAGAGCGATCAAGTCAGAGATAGCCACAGGGTCTAATCCCAGAAAAGGCTCATCAACAATCAGCAGACTCGGCTCCACCATAAAAGCACAAATAATCATGACCTTCTGCTTCATTCCCTTTGAAAAATTGACAGGAAACCAGTCCAATTTTTCATCCAAGCGAAACAGTTTTAACAAGTGCTCAACACGTCCCCAAGCTTGCTCCCAGGATAAATCATAGGCCATTGCTACCACTTCCAAGTGCTCTTTGAGGGTTAGTTCTTCATACAAACTTGGTGTTTCAGGAATAAACCCAATCTTCTTCCGATAATTTTCAGCCCCTTGTAGCAAAGTTAGGCCGTCAATTGCAATCTGTCCTTGATAAGATGTCAAAAGACCGATAATTTCCTTAATAGTCGTTGATTTCCCTGCACCATTTAAACCAATTAGACCAACTAATCGACCATCCTCAACCGTAAAAGATACATCTTTCAAAACCGGGATATTGACATACCCTCCAGTTACATTTTTTACTTCTAACATACATTTTCTTCCTACAATTTGATATAATTATTATAACAAAAATCCCAGAAAGAGGTTGCCATTATGTCGGATTGTATTTTTTGCAAAATTATCTCTGGAGAAATACCAGCTTCAAAAGTCTACGAAGATGACCAAGTATTAGCCTTTTTAGACATCACTCAGGTCACAAAAGGACACACATTGGTCGTCCCTAAAAAACACTACCGAAACGTGCTTGACATGGATGAAGAAGCTGCAGCTACACTCTTTTCTGTTGTGCCATCCATCGCCCGTCAGTTAAAAGAAAAACTTGGAGCTAGTGGTCTAAACATCGTTAATAACAACGAGGAGGTCGCTGGACAAACCGTCTTTCATACACACATCCATCTCTTACCACGCTTTAACAATCAAGATGGATTGAACATTCAATTTAAAGCCAACGACCCTGACTTCCCAGCCCTGGCTCAACTGGCACAAGAGCTCTATCTAGGAGAATAATATGAAACTTCGTAATATCATTTTAGCCGTAAGCGCCGCTACCGCCAGCTTCCTTGCAGTCACGCATCGGGATAAAATTGCTAAAGAAGTACAGGAAACCAAACAACTTCTATCAGATATTCAATTGAGCAAGGACAATATTCAGGAACAGCTTACCATTATCCAAAGTTTTCAAGAACCCTTGCAGGAAATGGCTTCTGACTTACAATATAAGACTCGAGTCTATCAGCAAAGCATTGCAGGAAACTTGGAAGAAATCCAACAGATTCTCAAAAAATACCAGAATGAGAATAACACGAGGCTGGGCAAAAAGCCCAGCGCCACTTCTTAGAGTTCGAGTCAACATCTCAGCGCAGTGGTTGATTGGCGGATTTGTTCGTGTTTTACACTCCAAGTCCGACCATTACGACTGTTGCGAACAAAGTTCGCTTCATCTCCAACCTCCAAAGGTTCCCCGAACCTTTGGAGCTATGCGGGGGCGGGAGTGAAACAGTCTGGGGATAGATTGTTTCAGCTCAACAACTAGAAATAAAGACTTGTTGACGAACTCTTTTTAGACCAGTCGACTTCTTTCCCACTCCCATTTCCAAACATCATCATTTAGTTTCTCTTTTATTACTTCGACGTAAGAGGAAACTCTGTTTCCTTATTTCCAACTTCAAACACTCCACTGGATTGTTTGAACTCGCCTTGCCTAACTTCAGTTATGCCTGCGGCTCATTGCCTCGTACTGAAAGTAAATTAAAAGACTATATATAAAAATAGAGGTTGTAAACAACCTCTATTTTTATATATAGTCTTTTAGTACTCGCTCGTTAAAGTAATAAAAGAAAAAATGAATGACTACATTATTGTGACCCGTTTTCATCACCGAGTTCTGGCTCTGTTGAAAAATCGGTTACCTGCTCTTCTGTTGTTACAGTCGTAGTAGCTGATGGATTCCCTATTTCTGGATCTAAGCGTTCCGCCCACGGACTTGCTTCTAGCAACAAGAGATTTGTATATACATCATAAACGTTGATTGGACTTGGTAATCCCACTTGTCCTTCGTAAACCTTCACGTTTGTGACTAAGTCGGTCTTTTCTTCTAAGCCGATAGATTTTTTCAAAATATTTTGCATTTCCAATAGGTGTTCGCTGGTTGGTAATTGATAATAGATTGCATCAACCATTTGATCCACACCGCGCAACTGATAGGAATTCAACTTGGAGACAGAGTCTTTGTACCCCAAGAGACTTGGAATTGTCGCAGGACTAATCTCAATGTTGGTTCGCATATTATTGGAAATGGCAGTCAGAATCTTCTTATACTGGGTAAAACCGTCTAACTGAAGGAGTTTTTTTATAATAGCCGTTATAACTTCACGTTGACGTCTCTGACGACCAATATCCCCCTCAGGATCATCATAGCGCATCCGAGCATAAACCAGCGCCTGATTTCCATTTACCAACTGTTTCCCCGGCTGAACGATAGAGGTGTAGGCAGGCTCATGTTCCGAAATGGATATAGGGAAGCCAAGAGTATTATTTACCTCAATACCTCCAACCGCATCAACAAGCTCAACCAGACCATCCATATTTATTTCGATATAGCGGTCAATATTAATATCCATCATCTTTTCGATCGTGGCAATGGCCATCGGTGCCTGTCCGTAGCTATAAGAATGATTTAGTTTTTCAACTGTTCCTGATGATTCCCCGCTCGCTTCTGCGATTTCAACCATAATATCACGAGTCAAGCTCATCATATTGGTTTCCTTAGTCTTAGGATTGACGGTTACCAAAATCATCGAATCACTACGACCACCCTCCCAATCTCCTCCACGGGTCGCTTGGTCCATATCCACCCCCATCAGTAGGATAGTTAGGGGCTCTGTCGCATCAATCGGAGTGATTTTTTCTTCTCCATCTAATTGCTTAAATGTTTTCGAAATAGCATCTGTAGAAAAATTTAACAAGCTGGCTCCATATATTAAGCCGGCACCTAGTGTTAAACCAATAATAGCCAAAGACATTAAGAATATTTTTTTTCCAATTGTCATACTTCACCAATTAACTTGCCCATATAATAAAGATCAAGCCATTCTCCTTCATCTGTTCTAGCCCCACGTATCTGGGTTCCTTCAATGTTGAATCCTAGTTTTTGGTATAAATGTACTGCCGCCTGATTGCGAACCTGAACCGTTAATTCCAAACGTTTCAATACATCCATTTCCTCTGCCCAATGCAATACTTCCTCCAGTAAAATCGTCCCTAGACCGTGACCCCAATAGGCTTTTTTTACTGCAATAAAAATATTTCCGATATGGCTAATGCGAAACTGCTTAGAGGACTTAACAGAAATTGCGCCGACGACTTCCGAACCAACCTTAGCCAGCAGGCACAATTCACGAGGATTTTCGATTCCTGCTTCGAAGATGGTCTCCATTTCATCAACACTAAATCGAAAACCAGTCTCATCCATGACCAGATAATCCGTTTCTCTAGCAACTTGATTCATAAAATCAATAAAAGCTGCTGCATCAGCTGGTTCAGCTTCACTAAAATACACTTCTTTTTCAGACATTTTGGAACTCCTTCGCTAAATCGCTACTTTGAGCCCCATGAGATTCGACTGTCAATCGTCGACCATCTCCCTCTTTCTCTATACGAATGAGTAAATAGTCATCAAATAGACTGACATCCAGTAATTCTCCCCACTCGATAACCGTTAGACCACCTCCATAGAGAAAATCATCCAAATCAATCGAGTCAGGATCATCTCCAATTCGATAAACATCTAAGTGATAGAGTGGCATGGTCCCCTCATACTCTCGAACAATCGTATAAGTAGGACTCTTAATCATCTGTTCAATTTTTAAACCCTTGGCCAAACCCTTGGTCAGAGTTGTTTTCCCAGCTCCCAAATCCCCTGATAATACTAGAACTTGATTTGGCTTACAGGCTTTTCCAATTCTCTCACCAATGGCAATCAATTCATTTTCATTCTGACTATACATGCCTTTAATTATACCATAGCCCCAGTAGTTTGTCATAGGTCTACTGGAAATTGTCGACAAGTCGACAGAAAAAATCGCAAGTCAGAGCCTGCGATTTTGTTTATTCTACGCTGAAAAGATATGGGTAGACTGGTTGATTTCCTTGATGGATTTCGACCTCGACATCTTCAAATTGTTCTTCTAGCTGTTCAGCAAGAGTTTGAGCCAATTCTTCATTACCATCTTCACCGATATAGATCGTTACGATTTCGCTATCTTCATCGAGCATTTTCTCAAATGTAGCAACAAGTGTTTCCATCATATCTGGATTAGAAACCACAATCTTGCCATCAACCATACCAAGGTTGTCATTCTCATGGATTTCAAGACCGTCAATGGTTGTATCGCGGACCGCAGTTGTCACGCTACCACTTTTCACCTCTACAAGCGATGCCGTCATCGCTTCAAAGTTGCTTTCCAAATCACGACTTGGATCAAAAGCAAGCAAGCTAGTAAAACCTTGTGGTAGGGTCTTGGTTTCCACAACCTTAACCGCAACTTCTGCAACCTCAGCAGCCGTCTGAGCCGCCATCAAGATATTTTTGTTGTTTGGCAACAAGATGACATTGCGGGCATTGACCAATTCAATAGCATTGACAAAATCTTCTGTTGATGGGTTCATAGTCTGACCACCTGAAATCACATAGTCAACGCCTTGTGATTTGAAAATTTCTGTCAAACCTTCACCAGCAGCAACTGCAATAATAGCATACTCTTTTTGTTCAGTCGGTTTTTGGAAAGTTTCTTCTTTCTCAACCTGAGCTTCATGTTGCTCGCGCATATTGTCCACTTTTACCTTGACCAAGCTACCGTATTGAAGACCCGCTTGCATGACCAAACCTGGATCTTCTGTATGGACATGGACTTTAACGATTTCATCATCGTTGACCACAAGGAGGGAATCCCCAAGGTCGTTGAGATAGTTACGGAATTCTTCATAATCAAAATCCTTCACATAAGTAGGACCTTGGCGAAGAGCTACCATGATTTCTGTACAGTAACCGAAGGTAATATCTTCAGTCGCTACATGACCTGCAACTGACTTGTGGTGCTCAGCATTGATCATTTCAGACATAACAGCAGGTGTCGCCTCAAAATCTCCCGAAGCAATATACTCACCTGTCAAAGCTGACAAGAAGCCTTCATAAATGTAAACAAGACCTTGTCCACCTGAATCGACAACACCAACTTCCTTCAAGACTGGAAGCATCTCTGGCGTTTTCTTAAGAGCACGATTAGCACCGTCAAGAGTGGCACGCATGACCTCAACCGCATCATCAGTCTCTTCTGCCTTTTTCAAAGCGGCAGTGGCTGCCCCACGCGAAACAGTAAGAATTGTACCTTCAACTGGCTTCATAACGGCTTTATAAGCCACTTCTACACCATGTTGAAAGGCTTGCGCCAAATCCTTACCGTCCAATTCAACCTTGCCTTTAACAGATTGACCAAAACCGCGGAACAATTGCGACGTAATAACACCTGAGTTTCCACGAGCTCCCATCAACAAGCCCTTAGAAAGAATTTGCGCAACTTCTCCAACAGTAGAAGCAGACTTATCTGCTACTTCTTTAGCACCATTGGTAATAGTCATCCCCATGTTGGTACCAGTATCCCCATCTGGAACTGGGAAAACATTGAGTGAGTTCACATATTCGGCTTGTTTATTCAGACGAGTTGATGCTGCCTGCACCATTTCTTGAAATAAACTAGTTGTAATTTTAGACACAATTATTCTCCTACGACTTTGATATTTTGGATAAAGACATTGACGGCATCTACAGAGATACCTAGTTGATTTTCCAAGTTGAACTTAACGCGTTCTTGGATATTGCGAGATACTTCACTGATTTTTACACCGTAGCTCATCACAGTATAAACATCGACTGCAATGCGACCATCTTCCAAGGTCTTGATCACAACACCTTTAGAATAATTTTCTTTTCTCAAAAGTGCTTGAAAATTATCCTTGATCGCAGACTTACTAGCCATCCCAACAACACCGAAAATCTCAGTCGTAGCACCGCCAACAACTGTGGCAATCACGTCATCAGTCAATTCGATTTGGCCGTCTTTAGTATTGATTTTAACAGTCATAATTCGTTACCTCAAATAGTTTTATCACTCCATTTTACCACATTTTCTGCTTTCTGTAAAAAACAAGCTTGTTACATCGGATTTTACAAAAAAAGAGCTCCCAAAGGAACCCTTTTCACAATTAACCTAAACGCTGCTTAGCATCTGCTGCACGTTGGAAAGCTTGTCCGACATAGTTGATACAGAGCATCATCACAAGGATGAAGATGGCTGCTGGCAACCAAATCCATGTCTTGTTTTCCAAAATATCTGCATTGCGGGCATTGGCAATCAAGGTACCCAAACTTGGTACTGTCGATGGTAGACCGAAACCAAGATAAGTCAACGAAGTCTCGATACCGATATTTCCCGCAAAGTTCAAGGTCAAGTTAACGATAATCAATGAACTTAAGTTTGGTAAAATTTCACGGAACATAATCATGAAGTCGCTTGTTCCCAATGTTTTTGATGCATTGACATAATCCAAGCTTGCCTCTGACAAAGTCCTTGTACGGAATAGACGAGCCTTGGCCGTCCAATAAAAGGCACTCATGATGAGAATGAAGTGATAGATCGTATAGTTCTTGATAACTGTCACGAACACAATGATCAACATTGTTACCGGCAAAATCATGATGAAATCGACAATACGCATCAAGAATCCGTCCAAACGACCACCGTAATAACCAGAAATCAAACCGATAGAGATACCAACGATACTAGTAATAATCGTAATGGTAAAACCGATAATGATCGAGTTACGAGCACCGATAATCAGCTGACCAAAGATATCTTTACCACCTTCATCTGTCCCCAAGATATAGCCGTTAACACCTGGTTCCAAGTAACGTCCCAAAAGGTTGACTTTCATAACTTGTTCTTGATCCAACAGAAGCGCTCCGATAAAGACTGCCAAGAGAACCGTCACTAAGATAATTAATGAGGTTAATGCAAGTCGATCCTTCATAAACTCCCGCGCGATAACACGGAAGCCACCTGGAGGAGTTGAAGCAGATTGTACTTGTTTTTTATTTTCTTTACTCACCTTACTCCTCCTTCTATTTCACACGGATGCGTGGATCCACGATACTCATGATAATATCTGAAATCAATGTCCCCAACAAAGTACCCATACCAAATACTAACAATAAAGCTAAGATAACACTATAGTCACGACTAGAAATAGAGTTAAAGAATAACTGACCGATACCTGGGTAAGTGAAAATATTTTCAATAAAGATAGAACCACCAATTAATCCTGTCAATTCATAGCCCAAGAAAGATGCGATTGGTAAAATCGAATTACGGAAAATATGACGGTTATAAACAACTCTCTCAGGAACACCTTTGGCACGAGCTGTACGAACATAGTCCTGGCTCTTAGCATCAATAATCCCCGTACGGAGATATTGAATAGTAACTGTTGTTGACAAAATCGCCATTGTAATCGCTGGCAGAATCATATGGTGTAAACGACTGAGAGTCGCTGCAAATCCTTCCACACCACCGCTAATCGAACCGCGCGTCGGGAACCAGCCCAAACTAAAGCCAAACATCCAGAGCATGAGGATGGCAAAAACGAAAGTTGGAGTTGAAAATGTCAAGAAGTTATACACGCCAATGATTTTATCTGCAAGTGAGTTTTGATAACGACCTGCAATCATACCCAATGGAAGTGCAATCAAATAAGTCAATACCATCGTCAAGAGGGATAATCCAATTGTATTATTCAAGCGCTGCATGATGACATCAACAACTGGTTGTTTAAAAATAACACTCTGACCAAAATCTCCTTGCAAAAGATTGCCTACCCAACGGAAATACTGAACAGGGATTGGGTCATAATAACCTGCCGCAATCCGTTTTTGTTCAATGATTGCTGGATCAATATTTGGGTCAATCAATCCTGTAAAGGGATCCCCCGGCATCATCTTCGCAACAAAGAACGCAATGACACTCAAAATAATAATCTGCGGAATCATCATGAGTAAACGACGTAATACTGTTTTCCACATCTTAGTTCTGACCTCCTTCTGGAAGGGCTACTTGATGAGTTTCTGAGAAGGATCTCAAATCGTACACACGACCGTTTTCATCATAGTATTGACCTTGCATTTCTTGATATTCTTTTTCAGCAGCCAAACGCTTTTCTTTATTCTTCAATCGATTGAGTGGGTCAATCGTTGGAATAGCTGACAACAAACGTTTAGTATAAATGTGTTGTGGATTATTATAAATATCGTTCTTATTTCCTGTTTCTACGAAACGTCCGCGATACATGATGAACAATTCATCACACATGTGTTGCACAACACCGAGGTCATGGGAAATAAAGAGATAGCTGAGCTTAAACTCATCTTGGATACGTTTCATATAATTCAAGACCTGTGCCTGCACAGACAAATCCAAGGCAGAAACCGGCTCGTCTGCAATAATCAAACGAGGGTTACTAGCCAAGGCACGAGCAACACCGATACGTTGGCGCTGACCACCTGAGAATTCGTGAGGATATTTAATCAGAGCTTCTTCATTTAGACCGATTGTATCCAAGAGTTGAAGAACTTTTTTCTTTTCTTCATCTGGAGATAAACGGTCAAAGTTACGAATTGGTTCTGCAATGATGTCCAAGATACGTTTTTTCGGGTTGAAACTTGAAAGAGAATCTTGGAAAATCATTTGAACATCACGATTAAAGTTTCCTTTTTTACCACGTGATTTGTTGGTTACATTTTGTCCCTCATAGATAATCTGACCAGAAGTGGCACGCTCTAAACCGATAATTGCCTTACCAATGGTTGATTTCCCAGAACCTGACTCACCTACCAAACCATAGGTTTTTCCTTCTTCAAACTCAATATTAACGCCATCGACAGCATAGACATGATCCGTCACACGGTTAAAGAAGCCACTACGAATTGGATAATGGACTTTTAAATCTTTTACTTCAATAAATCCCACTATTAGGCCTCCCCTTCAAAATAGAATGTCTCATGGCAGGTACAACGAACAAAGTGATTTGGACCTACCTCGTGCATGCTCGGATTCTCTTCATGAGCCTCTGCTCCAATCCACGGAATACGTGGAGCAAAACGGCAACCCTTACGAACCATTTTTGTAATCGGAGGCACAATACCTTCAATAACATGAAGATCGCCTCCTTCGCTACCTGATTGAGGATTTGACTTCAAGAGCGAACGTGTATATGGATGTTTTGGATTGGTAAAGAGTTCTTCTACTGGTGCCACTTCAACAAACTGGCCACCGTACATGACAGCCACACGATCAGCAGTTTCTGCAACCACTCCCAAGTCATGGGTAATCAAAATAATACCCGAACCTGTCTCCGCTTGAATATCATTTAAGAGATCCAAGATTTGTGCTTGAATTGTAACATCCAAGGCCGTTGTAGGTTCGTCCGCAATAATAATTGGCGGTTTACAAGACAAGGCCATAGCAATAATGATACGCTGACGCATACCACCTGAAAGCTCATGTGGATACTGTTTAAATGTCCGCTTAGGATTTGGAATACCTACCTGAGCCAAGAGTTCCAAAACTCGCTCTGTACGAGCATTGGCATCCAAATCAGTATGATAGAACAGTGCCTCATCAATCTGTGCACCAATCGTCATCAATGGATTTAGAGAAGCCAAGGGATCTTGGAAAATCATACCAATATCATTACCACGTACCGTATTGTACTTAGCTTCATCCATGCCAATCAATTCCATATCATTGTACTGGATGCTTCCTGTGATTTTGGTATTCAAAGGGTTATGCAAGCCCATGATGGTCGTTGCCAAAGTTGATTTACCACAGCCAGATTCCCCTACAATTGCCAAAATTTCATTTTTTTGCAATGAGATATCAACACCGTCAACAGCGTCAAAATAATCATCTCCAATACGGAAACCGACGTGTAAATCTTTAATGTCTAAAAGCGGTTTTTCGGTAGCCACGCTTTTTCCTCCTTTATGTGCCAGCTAATCAAGCTCAATCAATTCAATAGCCTTACGATTATCAAGTTCATATAACGTTTGATTAACTGACTTTATATAACTACTCTAGAATAACATATTTCTACCAAATTATCGTTTGATAGCGATTACCCAGAAGTAAAAAATGTACCTATATCCAATCATAAATCAAGACCATCCCTATCACTGTCTCAATTAGGAATTGAGTAGGTTAATGTTTTTCATCTTGAGTTTTTGTTAGTAGGGACTCATTTTTGTGTACTGAATCTACTATACCACAATTATCTGAAAATTCCAATAGCAATCTGAAAAAAGCCAATCAAATTGGCTTTTTCAGATTTTATTGTCTTCTAACAAATTATTCTGCCACTACACCTTTATCAGCAGTAAGTTCGATATTCTCAAGGGCGATACCTTTACCTGAAGCTGAACCGTAGTTAGTGTCATAGTTTTTCACGCGTTTGTTAAGCGCAGTAATTGACTCAGACTCAAATGTTGGAATGGCAAATGCTTGCTCGTGAGCATATTTTTGCCAAGCCTTATAGTTCTCAACATTTTTCTTATCGTCAAATGATTCTGTTGAGCTAATTGCTTCCAACAACTTAGTATTTTCATCAGACACGAAACGTGACATGTTGAAGGCAGCGATAGGTCCCCATAGACCACTTGGGTTTGGATCGTAACCTGTTGACCATCCACCAGCATACATATCAATAGCAGCATCATTAGCCTGAACTGAGTTATAGAACGACTTCCCTTCAACTGTACGTCCTGTGTAAAGTTCGACATTCAAGCCAACTTCTTTCCACCAAGCAATGTATTGTTGTACAAGCGCTTCGTTAGCTTCAGTACGTTTACGAGCCGCAAAGGTAATCTTGAATGCCTTACCATCTTTGCCTTCACGGATACCATCGCCATCTACATCTTTGTAGCCAGCTTCATCCAAAAGCTTTTTCGCTTTTTCAGGATTGTATGAATAGCCTTCCAACTCTGAATCATGAATATCGCCGAAGAATGAGATAATCAATGATTTTGCAGGGTGGTAAAGACCATTGTACAATGACTCACCAGCTGTCTTAGTATCAATCGCATAGGCAATTGCTTGACGAAGTTTCACATCATTCATCTTGGCATTTTCGTCCATAACGTTCTTACCGGCTGCTTCGTCATATTTACCAAAATTAAATGAAATGTATTCATAAGCTGAGTCCAAAGAACCAACAATATTCAAGTTAGATGCTTTTTTATATGAATCCAACTGATCTACTGGCATGTCAGCAATATCATAATTCCCCGCTTTCATTTCAGAAACAATAGTATCAGGAGATACGATGTCAATCTTCAATGAGCTTGTTTTTGGTTTCGTACCTTTGAAGAAGTATTCGTTTGGTACGTAAGTGATAGACTCACCATTGACGATTTCTTTAATCTTCCACGGACCCATACCAACAAGCTTCGCAGTACGTGAGTATTCGCTCTTTTCCCAGTCTGCAACAGGGATGTCTTTATAGATGTGTTCTGGTTGGATATAGGCTGGGACATCACCACCTGCATACATCATTGAAGGGGACATTTCTTTTACAGTCAATTCTACTGTATAGTCATCAACTTTCTTAAGACCAGAGATGTCTGATGCTTTTCCATCAACAAATTCTTGCATACCTTCAATGTTCAAGAATTTATCATCAAAACGAATACCTGTATAGTCTTTGCTTGCCATTGACTTAATTGTAAAGATATAGTCGTTGATTGTGAATGGCTCACCATCTGACCACTTGTAATCCTTACCAGTCAAGCTGACTGTGATTTTCTTACCTTTCACATCAAATTCAGCCTTAGCAAGACCAGAATCATCCAACTTACGATCTCCATCGTAACCGAACATTGAAATATCAACCATTCCACCAAATGTTGAGTCAGTAGTATTCTCAGTCAACTCGTCAATTAAAAGACCTGATGAAGTTGTTGGTGACACAAATGCATATTTCAATTGAGCATCTGCGACTGCTGTTCCATCTTGTTTTACTTCAGCTGGGAATGACAATTCCTGTTTTGCTGCACCTGATTGTTTTGAACCACATGCTGCAAGAACAGATGCTGAAAGGAGAGTCACACCTGCAAGTGCAAAAAGTTTCGTTGTCTTTTTCATAAAACACCTCTGTTTTCTTTTTGTTTGACACTTATTACTATGTCTTATAAAAATCATTATATCATAAATTTTTCTTAAATAAAGTCTTTTTGTCAGAAAATTTTGTAAAAACATATTTTTTCAACATTTTCTCATTTTTTACATGTTTTTTCCAAATTTTTCTAACATTTCTTGTGATATAATAGAATAAAATACCCCAAAAAGGAATGATTATGCGTAAACTTTTACTAACACTCACTACAATCCTTGCCGTTTTTTTAACTTCCACACCTATTTTGGCAGAAGATTTTTCTGTTGCAGCCAAGCATGCTATCGCGGTTGAAGTAAGTAGCGGCAAAATCTTGTATGAGCAAGATGCCGAAACCAAAGCAAGCATTGCTTCTATCAGTAAGACATTGAGCATTTACCTGGTCTACGAAGCACTGGCAAAGGGGGAAATCACTTTAGATACTATGGTAGATATTTCTGATTATCCCTATAGCCTCACTTCTAATACCGAATTAAGCAATGTCAATCTAGATGAACGCTCCTATTCTGTAAGAGACCTATTAAACGCTTCTTTAATAACATCATCCAACAGTGCTATTATTGCTCTGGCAGAAAAAATAGCCGGTAGCGAAGCTGCATTCGTGGATCGAATGAAGGCAAAAGTCCAAGAATGGGGAATTACCGATACAAAAATTGTCAATGTATCCGGGCTAGATAATACCGACTTGGGTGAAAATATTTATCCAGGTTCCAGTCCTGAAGATGTAAATATGTTTTCAGCCCTAGATGTTGCTATCATCGCAAGACGATTAATACTCGACTATCCTCAGGTGCTCGACATTACTTCGCTAAACGCCTACGATTTTGGCGGCTACACTTACTATAGCACCAACCAAATGCTGAGCGACGGCACTCACGCTCGTGGAGGGGTTGACGGCTTAAAAACAGGGACCTCAAACTCGGCTGGTTCAAGTTTTCTTGCAACAACTCAACAAGCTGGTATGCGCATTATCACAGTAGTATTGAATGCCAATGATGGGCTGACCTCTCCAGAAAATCGCTTTGTCGCGACAAATGATTTGATGAACTATGTTTATTCTAACTTTTCGTTTGTTACGCTAGTAAAAAAGGGTGAAGCTTTTGAAGATAGTAAGATAAAGGTTTTCAATGGTGAAAAAGAAACAAGTCCTGTTGTTGCGGCAGCAGATTTAACTGTTGTTCAACGAAAACAAACTGATAATGTCCCCACCGCAACTTTCACAACGGATATAAAAGAAATTGATGCTCCCCTCAAAGCGGGGACCTTGGTTGGCAAACTACAACTGAAAGATCAAGATCTCATTGGAAAAGGTTATATTTCCGAGCAAGCTAGTGTCGATATGATTATCCCTAGCGATATGAAAGAAGCATCCTGGCCATTCTCTTGGTGGAATCAATTTGTCCGCTATGTCAACGAAAAATTATAAAAAAATAGTATGTCGAAAATCATTCGACATACTATTTTTTTATCGCAGAGTAACATTCGCTACTCCTTATCTCCCACCTCGGTTGGAGATTGAGTTGGAGGGAGTTCCTGCGGAACTCCTTACTACATATCATTTTCTTGCAGAAAATGACGAGCGTGGAAGGCACGGAACTGTGATAAGGTTATTATGATTACAAAGAAGAGCGACTCCCGTCGCTCCCTATTTCCAACGAGCGTTGGCATTGTAATGTAGAGTAGCATTCGCTACTCCCCATTTCCCACCTCGGTTGGAGATTTTTTGGCTTTTAGCAAACCCATGTTTGCTAAATTGCCAAAAATCTAACCAACCGCCCCCTCCATTTCATAGGCAATCAGTCTGTTGAGTTCGACTGCGTATTCCATTGGGAGTTCTTTGGTGAAGGGTTCTACAAAGCCCATAACAATCATTTCTGTGGCTTCTCCTTCTGATAAGCCACGGCTCATGAGGTAGTAGAGCTGTTCTTCTGAAATTTTAGATACCTTGGCTTCGTGCTCTAGAGCCACTTGGGAGTTGTGGATTTCATTGAATGGAATGGTGTCTGATTTGGAAATATCATCCATGATAATGGTGTCACACTCGATGTGGCTGATTGACTTGGCTGAGTTTTTAGCAAAGGTTACTTGACCACGGTAGTTAACTTCTCCACCGCCACGGGCAATGGATTTGGATACGATAGAAGATGAAGTCCGTGGTGCATTGTGGATCATCTTGGCACCGGTATCTTGGACCTGACCTTTGTTGGCAAAAGCAATGGACAACATAGTTCCGCGGGCTCCTTCGCCTTCTAGGTAAACCGCAGGGTATTTCATGGTCGTCTTAGCACCAAGGTTTCCGTCAATCCACTCAACTGTGGCATTTTTCTCAGCTCGGGCACGTTTTGTTACCAAGTTATAAACGTTGTCAGACCAGTTTTGAATGGTCGTGTAACGCATATAGGCACCTTCGTGGGCAATGATTTCCACAATAGCTGCGTGAAGGCTGGCCGTTGAGTAAGTCGGAGCAGTACAGCCTTCTACGTAGTGGACACTTGCTCCTTCATCCACGATGATAAGGGTGCGTTCAAACTGACCTGTTCCCTCGTTGTTGATACGGAAATAGGTTTGGAGTGGAATATCCAATTTAACACCCTTTGGTACATAGATGAAGGTCCCACCTGACCAAACCGCTGAGTTGAGGGCAGCTAGTTTATTATCTGACGGCGGAACGAGTTTCCCAAAGTATTTTTTGAAGAGTTCTGGATGTTCCTTGAGAGCCGTGTCGGTATCTGTAAAGATAATGCCGTGCTTGTCGTACTCTTCTTTCATGTTGTGGTAGACCACTTCTGATTCGTACTGGGCAGAAGCTCCTGCCAGGTAAGCACGCTCAGCTTCTGGAATACCGATGCGTTCAAAGGTTTCTTTGATTTTGTCTGGTACATCATCCCAGCTACGTGCTGGCTTATCCGACGGTTTTTGATAGTAAACAATATCATCAAAATCCAGTTCAGACAAGTCGGCTCCCCAGGTCTGCATAGGCATTTTCTTAAAGGTTTCGTAGGATTTCAAACGGAATTCCAACATCCATTCGGGCTCGCCTTTGATACGGGACATTTCACGAATGACTTCTTCGTTCAAACCCTTACCAGTCGAAGCCACCAGTTCCACGTTCTCATCATGGAAACCGAATTTGTATTCCCCAAGATCAATCGGGGTTGGTTCAATTCTTTCTTCTGACATAATATAAGATACTAAGCCCAAAAAGTATGAAAATAGCAGTTACGCTCTCTTAAATACTTGCTGGGCCTGTTCAATTTCATTTCCAATCAGAAACTGAACAATCCTTTCTGTATGATTTTCGTTTTTTGTTTATTCGATGATGCTCAGTCAGCACTCTCACTATGTTCGATTGCTTTCTTCAAGACACTAAACTTGGTTGGGACTAAAGTCCCTAACCAAGTAACGCAGGGTTCTAATCAACCTTGCTAAGTGGCTTACTAACTCGCTGATTTTGGTATTATCGACCAAAATCGCTCATGTCGCTGTCCCCCTTCATTCAGCACTGTCACTGCGTTCTAGTGCTTTCTTCAGGGCATTCCATGGAAGTGTGGCGCATTTAATGCGTTGGGGGAATTTGGCAACGCCTGCGAGGAGGGAGGCGTCACCTAGTTCCTTCTGGCGTGTGTTTTCTTGGCCTTGGACCATTTGTGAAAAGATTTCCGCCAGCTCTTGAATCTGACGGATTTCTTTACCAAGAACTGCTTCAGTCATCATAGAAGCCGATGCGGTTGAAATGGTACACCCAACTCCGTCGAAGGCGATGTCGGTAATCACATCTTTTTCAATCTTGACTGATAGTTCAATCACATCGCCGCAGGTTGGGTTGTGGAGTTCTAACTTTTCCACTCCGTCCAAACTTCCGCGGTGACGTGGCGACTTGGAGTGTTCAGACACAACTGCCATATAAAGAGAATCTAATCTAGATAGGGCCATTGAAAAACTCCTTTGTCTTGATGATTGCTTCAACCAACTTATCACAGTCGGCCTTGGTATTGTAGATGTAAAAACTTGCTCGCACGGTGGCTGGCACCTGCAAATATCTGAGAAGCGGTTGGGCACAATGGTGACCTGCCCGCACCGCAACCCCTTCATAGTCCAAGGCAGTCGCCACATCGTGTGGATGCAAGTCGTCCAAGTTAAAGGCGATAACTCCCGTCCGCTTGGACAGGTCCTGACTGCCATAAATGGTCAAGCCTGGAATAGCCTGCAATTTTGGAAAGACATAGTCAACCAGTTCCGCCTCGTGGGCCTGGATAGCGTCCATACCAATTTCCGTTAGGTAATCAATGGCTGCTCCCAGACCAATGGCACCTGCAATGTTAGGCGTTCCAGCCTCAAACTTCCAAGGTAATTCCTTCCAAGTGGCTGACTGCTCATAGACAAAGTCAATCATCTCACCGCCGAATTCAACAGGCGACATGAGATTGAGCAATTCTTCCTTGCCGTAGAGAACGCCGATTCCTGTTGGACCTAACATCTTATGACCTGAAAAGGCATAGAAGTCCACATCTAATTCTTGCACGTTGACGACCATGTGGGGAACTGACTGGGCTCCGTCCACCACCAAGTAGGCACCGACTTGATGCACCAGCTCTGCTATTTCCCCAATAGGAGCCACACTACCTAGGACATTGGATACGTGGGCTAGGGAGACAAACTTAGTCTTGGAAGACAGTAGCGACCGTAGGTGGTCCATGTCTAGCTCGCCGTCTTTTAGGGTTACATAGCGGAGCTTGGCACCTGTTTGCTGGCAGGCTTGCTGCCAAGGGATGATATTGGAGTGGTGCTCTTGAACTGAGATTATAACTTCCTGGTCTGGCTGGAGAATTTCCTTTGCAAACTGAGCTACCCAGTTAAGACCGGTGGTCGTTCCTCTGGTGAAGAGGATTTCCTTGCTAGACTTGGCCTGGATAAAATCTGCCACCTTCTGCCTAGCCGCCTCGTAGCGAGCCGTCGCCCGCTCAGATAGAGTGTGAACGCCACGGTGGACATTGGCATTGTCCTTCTGGTAATAATCCGCGAGCACATCTAGTACCTGCTGCGGTTTTTGAGTGGTCGCCGCATTGTCCAAATAGACCAGCGGCTCATCGTTAACAACTTGGTCTAGGATTGAAAAATCCTTGCGAATGCGTTCCAAATCCATATCTTATCTCTTTGTTAGTTTTTCTTCAATCACGGCAATCAGTTGGTCACGAACTTCTTTGACTGGAATTTCGGTAATGACTGCGCCAAGGAAACCGCGAACAACCAAGCGTTCAGCAGTTGCTCGGTCCAAACCGCGACTCATGAGGTAGTACATGTCTTCTGGATCTACCTGACCGATTGAGGCTGCGTGTCCAGCTGTGACCTCATTCTCATCGATAAGGAGAATTGGGTTGGCATCGGAGCGAGCCTTGTCAGACAGCATGAGGACACGGCTTTCCTGCTGGGCATCCGCACCTTTGGCACCACGAACAATGTGTCCGATACCATTAAAAGTCAAGGTTCCGCTTTCTAAGATAACCCCATGTTGCAGGATATGACCGACCGAATTATGACCGTAGTTGGTCACGCGCGTATCCACACCTTGTACCTGACGACCTGATGACAGTCCGACAACTTTGAGGTTGGCATGACTGCCGTTTCCTTTCAATTCGCTGTCCAAATCGGCAACCACATTTCCTTCGTTGAGCAGACCAATCGCCCAGTCAATCGTTGCATCATTTCCGAGATAGCCACGACGGTTGAGGTAGGTATCCAAATGCTTACCAAGGCGGTCAATAGCCGCAAACTTGATTTGGCTACCAGCAAGAGCAATTACTTCCACGACAATATTGGCTGAAGTCGCTGCTGTGCCGTCGCCTAAACTTTCAAAACGCTCCAGGTAATTAAGCTTGGCATTCTTTCCAGCGATGATGAGGACACGTTTGTTAAAGGCAACTGGACTAGTGCTGTCTTGGTAGAAAAGGGCCTCAACTGGCTGGTCGATTTCAACATTATCTGGCAGGTAGAGGACTGCACTTGCGTTAAAATAGGCTGTGTTGTAGGCTGCCAATTTGTGCTCGTCATAAGCTACGGCAGAGCCGAGGTACTTTTCAAGCACATCTGGAATGATGTCCATGGCTGAGGCAAAGTCTGTAAAGACTACGCCTTTTTCTACAAGGTCAGCTGGCAACTGCTCTAAAACAGTTTGGCTGCCGACTTGGACCAACATAGGATTGTCACCGATAGCTGTAAAATCTGGAACAGCCCCGATTTCATCATTTGTGGCTAGGCTTCCGTCCCCCAGGTTCCAACGGTGAAACTTGACCCGCTCAATAACCGGCAAGTCCAGCTCTGCTATTTTGTCAAAAGCCTTAAGACGCAGGTCTGTCAACCAAGTTGGTTCTGCCTGCAAGGCTGAAAATTCTTGAATCTTTTCTTTGGTCATAGCTTCCTCCAAAGACTTAAATGTCATCTTCTTTGTAGTCAATGCCAAGCTCAGCTGCAACTTGGACATATCCTTCTTTTTCCAAGCGTTGCGCCAATTCTGGTCCGCCTGAAAGCACGACACGGCCTTCCATCATGACATGGACAACGTCTGGCGTGATGTAGTTGAGCAAGCGTTGGTAGTGGGTGATAATCATGGCACCGAAGCCTTCCCCACGCATAGCATTGATTCCTTTTGACACGACTTTAAGCGCATCAATATCCAATCCTGAGTCAATCTCATCAAGAAGGGCAAAAGTTGGCTCCAACATGAGTAATTGCAGAATCTCATTGCGTTTTTTCTCACCACCTGAGAAACCTTCATTGAGGTAACGCTCTGCCATTTCCTCTTTCATATTGAGAAGTTCCATTTTTTCATCCAACTTGGTGATGAAGTCACGGACAGAAATCTTGTCCTCATCTTCCTTACCAGCATTCATAGCAGCACGGAGGAACTCTGCATTAGTAATCCCTGGAATTTCTGACGGATATTGCATAGCCAAGAAGAGTCCCATGCGGGCACGTTCATCGACTTCTAATTCTAAAATATTGACACCGTCAAACAGAATCTCACCTTGGGTCACTTCATAACTTGGATTGCCCATGATGGCTGCTGAAAGGGTGGATTTCCCTGTTCCGTTCGGTCCCATGATGGCTGCAATTTCACCTGTTTTAAGGGTCAAATTCACACCCTTCAAGATTTCTTTGCCTTCAATTTCCACATGAAGGTCTTTGATTTCTAATACTGACATGCTGTGCTCCTTTTCATTTTTGTCCTCTTCAAAAACCACATTAACTGACCAAGCTAACTAGATACACCGATAAGACTCAACTTTGGCAGTGGGAAAGAACTCGACCATTCATAGAAGAGTTCGTCAACAAGTCTTTATTTCTAGTTGTTGAGCTGAAACAGTCTATTCCCAGACTGTTTCACTCCACTGGACTGTTAACCACTACTGCGCTGAGATGTTGACGCTAACTTTGAGAAGCGATGCGGGGCTTGAGCCCAGCCTCTTTTCTTGTTAATGATGATTTTCAGAGAGTGTTAATCTATAAAATAGTCTTTTCTGACAATTTTAATTAACTATATCCACTATATTATATCAAAAAAAGAGCCTGACGGCTCTTATCTTGTTTAGAAAGATTCTTATTTTCTTTTTTTCTCTTCGTAGCACTTTTTATACTTTGCGATTTTTTCTTGACGGTAACTACTATTACCAATAAACCGAAGAAGGTTGAGCAACGGAGTTCTATCGGGAGTTTGACAGTTTGAATGACACAAAAGTGCTCTAATCGTTGATATAGCGCTATTTTTTTGTCAAATTTTTGTATATATTTCTTGCGTACTTTCTCGTACTGTGGTATAATAGAGTGAGGTGCG
>NZ_JAOTGI010000008.1:0-78048 GCF_044427255.1 Streptococcus sp. 2021WUSS126
ATGTGGCTACGAAGCCGGATGTCTTGGATTTACCCTATATCACCAGCTACAAGCTCACGGGATTCCCTGTATCGTGATGGCGCCTACAACGGTGATGAAGGAAGGATTTAAGCGTGTTAAGACTGATAAAAAAGATGCAGCTCAGCTCGCAAAAGCTCTGGCCTTTCGTAGCTATCGGCCTGTTCATATTCCTACTGTTGAGGATGAACAAGTCAAAGAATATATCCGCATGAGAACAGACCACAAAGTGGCTCTGAAGAAAATCAAACAACAAATTTTTGCCTTCTGTCTCCGACATGATTTTCGCTATACCGAGGGAAGCAGTAATTGGACACAGAAACATGTCCGCTGGCTCCATTCTCTAAATCCTAAGGGACTTTACGCAGAGATTTTGACAGAATACCTATTGACCTATGAGAAATTAGTAGATCAAATAGAACGGTATGATGCGCGAATTGAGCAACTGGGTCAAAGCGACAGTTATCAAGAGAAGGTCTCACGACTTTCTTGCTTTATTGGCATTAAAACACTAACTGCTCTTTCCATTGTGACAGAAATCGGTGATTTTAATCGCTTTGCGACAGCTCAACATTTTGCTTCTTATCTTGGGCTGACTCCTAGCGAAAACTCTAGTGGCGACAAGGAGAGAAGAGGTGCTATCACCAAAGCAGGTAATAGCCATGTAAGACGACTTCTGATAGAAGCTGCACAATCATTGGCTAAGGGAACTGTTGGGTATAAATCCAAAGAATTGAAAAGGAGACAAAGTGGAAACCGAGTGGAGGTGATTGCTTATGCGGATAAGGCTAATGAACGCCTAAGAAGACGTTATCGCACACTTGTTCTAGGAAAAAATAAGCAACAAAATGTTGCTAAAACAGCTATTGCACGGGAATTATCTGGTTTTATTTGGGGGATGATGACAGGAAGAATAGCTTGAAGTTAGCACTTGTTTTCATGTACACTTTTGACAATTAAGTTTTATCATCGCAGAGCGATGAAGAATCCCTACTTCTATCCAAAATCACTGGGTGAATTTGGATAGAAATAAGGATTGACATCATGTTTGAATGGAAAGTATCTTGAAGGAGTTTAGGACTTCAAGGTTTGAGTCATCTACGAAATGACTAAGTGGCACAATTGTGATCCACGCTTATAGAGAGTAGGACTCGCGGCAGAACCATTGACCTGTAGGTAACCAATCCACGAATATCAGAGTGGCCAATGCCCGAAGCTAAGAACTAGGCTCTTTCTAGATACTTTTCATTTTTTATCAGTTCGATTGTTTTTACTTGACAAAGGGCTTTACATATCAGTCATTTGAATTAACTTTGATACATCGTCACTTTCGGCTTGCCGTACTCTACGAAAGTGACTTGTTTCGCAAGCCTTATTTCCAACCTAGAACAGCCTCTAGGCTATTCTAGTTGCCTGTACCTCAGTTCCTTATCTGAAAGTTATACTCAATGAAAATCAAAAGTAGCCTAGGAAACGAAGTCGAAGATAGAACTCTGTTACTTTCTTATTTCAAGGTAACAGGCTGAAAACTTCCACTGGTGCTTTTCACTCATCAAGGCTCTTGACAACGGATAATTTTGATTTTCGAAGAGTATTAATTCATTCGACTATATTACTGCATATAAAGAAATAACCGTTTCAGATAAGGCTGAAACGGTTATTTTTGTAAGTCTAATTAAAAGATACATGCACATGATCGTAGTGGTTTTCTGTAACGCTACCACGGTCTGGCATCAGGTTCCATGTATAGGCTGGACCATAGATACTGTCATACGGCGCATAGAAGCGCTGTTTCCAAATGATGTAGTTGATATTTTTAGAAGCTAAGTTTGCAACTGCATAAGCTGCCACTTGATCTCCTAGAGCTGAGCTCTCAGGCACCATAAAGTCAATTGCCAGACCTTTACCATGGTCTCCTGAATCACCTGCACGGTAACCAGAGAATGAGGTAATACCAAAGGCATTTGCCACTTCTGCGCGGAAGGCTGCTACCTGAGGTTGCAAACCAACATCATAAGCACTTGTACTTGTTGTAGTGGTTGATAGGGCTGTCACTTGTGGAGTTTCAACTACAGGCTGTTCTACAACTTCCTCTAAAGGCGCTTCTACTGCAGGTTGTTCTACAACTTCTTCTACAGGTGCTTCTACTACAGGCTGTTCTACAACTTCCTCTAAAGGTGCTTCTACTGCAGGCTGTTCTACAACTTCCTCTACAGGCGCTTCTACTACAGGCTGTTCTACAACTTCCTCTACGGGTGCTGAGTCGGTAACTGATGAAATTTGATCCAAGGGAATAACCGTATCCTCAACCGTTACTTGATTGGTTGTTAGGTCAACAGTTGCCTGAACGGTCTCATTTGTGTTTCCCTGAACAGGAGCTTCAATCTCAACCTGAGTCACTTGATTGTTTTGGTCAACAGTCGTCGTCAGTACCGTATCAGGGAAAATCAAGTTGACATCTGCAATTTGATTCATTTTCGCCAGCAAGTCCATATCAATATTCATAGCTGAGGCGATGGCTGATAAGGTATCTCCATACTGAACAGTATAGGTCATCTTTCCTTCTTCTTGGACAATTTCTGGGCTAATTTCAGAAACAGTACGTGGAGCCCATTCGAGGGCTAAAACATTTGTCGAAATCATCCCTGTACTAAAGAGGGAAAGAGCCAATGAAGATGTGTATAACATCTTCTTATTGTTTTTCATAATGGGTGTTTTTCTCTTGCGACGCATATGTTGTGGTTTATTTGTTCTCTTACGTTTCATAATCTTATTCCTTCTTTATTTTTGAGATGGTTCTATCTTACCTAAATTAAATCTGAAAAACAAGCCTTCAACCCTTCTTTTAAATAAACTGTCTCCACTATGTAATCTTAGGACTTTTCTGTCACACAATCAATATAAATGTCATCTGACTGTCATATTATTAGATAATACTCAATGAAAATCAAAAACAGATTCGGAGACGCAGATGCAGGTAGAACTAACGTTTACCAAATCAAGTCAACAACGTCTGGATTTTCGAAGTGTCTTTCCCACTCCCTCGCTCGTCGAAGTAATAAAAGAAAAACTAAATGACGATAAAAAATGAGAGTAAGGCAGTAATCCAATAATTGGCTACTAGCTCACTCTCATTTCTATTTTCGGATTAGTCAAAACCCTACATTTCTTCAGGATAAACCAAGCCCCATTCTTTGCGGAGTTGGGTCATGATCTCCATGACATCTTGGGTGTAGGCTAGGTGCATGGTGTTTTCGATGCCTGCGACAGCTTTTTCCATATCCGCCACTTCATAAGAAAGAGCCTTGACTGTCTCGCCTGCTTCGATTACCTCTTGGCTACCATCTTCTGTGTAGGTAATGACTGCTTTCTGACCACGTGGGTACTCGTAAAGCTCGATGTAGCCTTTATCGTAGGCAATAGTACCACGTTTTGGCTGTTTAGCATGGAGGGTCAGGGCGATGGTCGCCATTTCTCCTGCATCATTGCTGAGCAAAATCCCTACCTGCTCGTCCACACCTGTCGGAGCTAATTTGACCTGGGACAAGACCTGGCTAGGCTTTTCCGTCATAAACCAACGTACAAAGGACAGAGCGTAGACACCAATATCCAAAAGGGCACCGCCTGCCAAGTTTTTATTGAAAAAGCGGTTGGTCATATCGTATTCCTTGTAGCTGCCAAAGTTCATCTGAATCATCTTCAAAGCACCCAGCTTGCCACTGGCAACAACTTGGCTCAACTGACGATAGATTGGCATGTGGAAAATGGTCATGGCTTCTGCCAGGATAACCTGGTTTTCTTCTGCCAGTTGAATGGCTTCTGCTAATTCTTCTGAATTAAGCGTAATAGACTTTTCACAGAGGACATGCTTTCCAGCCTTCAAGGCCTTTCTCAAATAATTGATATGGGTATTGTGAGGTGTAGAAATATAGATAATGTCTACTTCAGGATCCTCAAACACTTCATCGATTTCTCGATAAACTTTCTCGATGCCATATTTTTGCGCAAATTCCACACCCTTGTCATAGGTACGGTTGGCTACCGAATAAAGATTTCCTCCCATAGCCTGCAAGGCCTGAACCAATTCGTTGGCAATGACACCTGTTCCCAGAGTCGCCCATTTATACTTCATTTGCACTTCCATAGTGTACCTCACTTTCTTCTACCATTATAGTAAATTCCACCCTTTTCTGCACACTCTAACTAGCATTTGTGTTACAATAAGAACATGAATACCGTTGTACTAAAGGCATCTGCCCAGCAAAAACAAGCCATGATGGCTCACTATGACCGCTATCGGCAGACCAGCAAAAATCCTTACATAGAAGCATTTTTCAAACTGACCAGTGCCAGCCTGTCCATCTACACTTCTGGAAAAGTCGTTTTTCAGGGGGAAATGGCAGAGCAGGAAGCAGGGCTCTGGGGCTATGAGCCAGAAAACTCTGGACAGACGACCATACCTGGTCAAAACCTGCCCATGATTGGGACAGATGAGGTTGGAAACGGGTCTTATTTTGGAGGTTTGGCAGTCGTTGCTAGTTTTGTCCGCCCAGAAGACCATGCCTTTCTCAAGTCGCTTGGTGTGGATGATTCCAAGAAAATGACAGACCAAAAAATCTGCCAAATCGCCCCTCTCTTAAAAGAGAAAATCCCCCACCAAGCTCTGCTATTGTCACCGAAAAAATACAACGAAGTCATCGAGCAAGGCTACAATGCAGTATCTGTCAAGGTCGCCCTACACAATCAGGCTATTTTCCTACTCTTGCAAAAGGGTGTCCAGCCTGAGAAGATTGTCATTGACGCCTTCACTTCCAGTCAAAACTATCAAAAGTACTTGAAGAAGGAAGCCAATCAATTTGCCAACACCGTCACTCTAGAAGAAAAGGCTGAGGGCAAGTATCTGGCTGTGGCAGTATCTTCTATTATTGCTAGAGCTATGTTTTTAGAAAATCTTGTCCAGCTTGGTCAACTAGTTGGGATGAATCTGCCGTCTGGTGCGGGCAGTAAATCCGACCAAGTCGCAGCAAGCATCTTAAAACAATATGGCATGGCTGGTCTCAACCAAACTGCCAAACTCCACTTTGCCAATACGCAAAAAGCACAAAAATTATTGAAATGAGGAAAAAATATGGGAGCAATCCAAAAAACAAAACGCTCACCACTAGTCGCCTTCTTAGCTGAATGGGGCATCTTTTTACTGTTTATGGTAGCTTTTTTTGCCAGTCGTTACTTTATCTGGAATCCTGTCTCTGTCGATGGCCATTCCATGGACCCAACGCTTCAACACCAAGAAAAACTCATCATGCTAAAAACGACCTCTATCGACCGCTTTGATATTGTTGTAGCCAGCGAAACAGACAGCGATGGCAAGGAAAAACTGATTGTCAAACGTGTGATTGGTATGCCAGGTGACACTATTCGCTACGAAAACGATGTCCTCTATGTTAACGACCAAAAAGTGGACGAGCCTTACTTAGATGAATATCTCGCTGCATTCCAGAAAGATAAACTTCAAGAAGTCTATTCTTACAACAAACAATTCCAAGCTGTGGCCCAATCTGCTGAAGCTTTCACACAAGATGCCAATGGTTACGTAGACTTTACCGTGACAGTCCCAGAAGGACAATACTACCTGATGGGAGATGACCGCCTTGTCTCACTAGATAGTCGTAGTGTAGGAACATTTTCCCGTGAAAACATCAAAGGAGAAGTTGTCTTTCGCATGTGGCCTCTCAATCGTATTGGGACTGTTGATTAATACAAACAAGTTTGGAGCAAAAAGCACAGTACCACTTCTCAGAGTTCGTGTCAACATCCCAGCGCAGTGGTTGATTGGCAGATTTATTCGTGTTTTACACTCAAAATCTGACCTAATCAACTGTGCGGGGGTGGGAAGACGAACTCTTTTTGGTCTATGCGAGTTCTTTCCCACTCCCTTTTCATTATTATTGGAACTAAACTCTATGAACGAAGTGTATTTTACCGGTACTATTGACCGGATTATTTTTGAAAATCCTAGTAATTTTTATAAAATCCTTCTCCTTGAAATCGAGGAGACAGACGCAGACTATGATGACTACGAAATTATTGTGACCGGAACGATTGCCGATGTCATTGAAGGAGAAGACTATCGTTTCTATGGCAATCTGGTCACCCATCCCAAGTATGGTCAGCAGCTGCAAATTTCTCGCTACGAACGTAGCAAGCCTACCTCAGCTGGTCTGGTTAAGTATTTCTCTAGCGACCATTTCAAGGGAATTGGACGTAAAACAGCTGAAAAAATCGTTGAGCTCTATGGCGAGGATACCATTGATAAGATTTTAGCTGAACCTGAAAAACTGACCCAAATCACAGGCCTATCCAGCAAGAACATGCAGGCATTTGTGGAGAAACTCCGCCTCAATTATGGAACCGAGCTGATCTTGGCAAAACTAGCCGAGTATGGCATTCCCAATAAATTGGCCTTTCAAATCCAAGACCAGTATAAGGAAAAAACACTTCAGATTATTGAAGAAAATCCCTATCAACTGGTCGAAGATGTCCAGGGCCTCGGCTTCACCATTGCCGATAGGATTGCGGAAAACCTGGGAATTGCCAGCGATTCCCCCCAACGCTTTCGGGCAGGTATGCTCTTTAGCCTCATTCATCGCTCCATGGAAACAGGCGATACCTATGTGGAGGCCAGAGACTTGCTGGAAGCAACCCTTGAACTGCTGGAAAAATCCCGCCATACAGAACTGGACCCTGTCGCAGTTGCTCACGAGTTGACAGGACTGATTGCAGACGACAAGGTACAGCAAGAAGGCACAAAGATTTTTGACAACAGCCTCTACTTTGCCGAACATGGTATCCATAAAAACTTGACCCGCCTGATGGGGAAAAATGACTTCAAGCCCTTCCCACGCGCAGACGTTGAGGCTGCCATAGCAGAGCTGGAAAGTATGTCCTCCCTTACCTATGATGACATTCAAAAAGAAGCCATTGTCCAAGCCATTACCAATCCGCTTTTCATTCTGACAGGCGGACCAGGGACAGGAAAAACTACGGTTATCAACGGTATTATCGCGGTCTATGCCATCTTGCATAAGATTGACCTGACGCGCAACCGAGAAGAATGCCCTGTCCTCCTAGCCGCTCCAACTGGACGAGCAGCCAGACGGATGAATGAATTGACAGACCTGCCTTCCGCCACCATCCACCGCCATCTCGGTCTGGTAGAAGGACAGGAAGAATCCTACCGTGATGATTATTTGGATGCCGACTTTATCATCGTGGATGAGTTTTCTATGGTAGATACTTGGTTGGCAAACCAGCTCTTCCAGAACATCTCCTCCCAGACCCAAGTTCTGATTGTCGGCGATGCGGAGCAATTACCTTCTGTCAGCCCCGGTCAGGTCCTAGCTGACCTCTTGAAAATTGACAAGCTACCCAGCATCACTCTAGAACGCATCTACCGTCAATCCGATGATTCGACCATTGTTACCCTAGCCAGCCAGATTCGCCAAGGAGCTCTGCCTAGCGATTTCCGTGAGAAAAAGGCTGACCGCTCCTATTTTGAAGCGCAAAACGAACAAATTCCAGCCCTGATTGAGCGCATTGTCGGCGCAGCTATCAAGTCAGGTATTCCTGCAAACGAAGTACAAATCCTCGCTCCCATGTACCGTGGTGCTGCAGGTATTGACCAACTCAACACCATGACCCAGGCCCTGCTCAATCCACTGGAAGAGGGAGAGTTAGAATTCCTCCATAACGAGCAAGCCTTCCGCCAAGGCGACCGGGTCATTCATCTAGTCAACGACGCCGAAGCCAATGTCTTCAATGGCGACTTGGGCTACATCACCGACCTCCTGCCTGCCAAGTACACCGACTCCAAGCAGGACGAGATTACCATCAACTTCGACGGTAGCGAGGTCACTTATCCCCGTAACGAATGGTACAAAATCACTCTGGCCTATGCCATGTCCATCCACAAGTCCCAAGGCAGCGAGTTCCAGGTCGTTATCCTTCCTATCACTCGCACCAGCCACCGTATGCTCCAGCGCAATCTGGTCTACACCGCCATCACCCGCTCCAAGAGCAAGCTCATCCTCCTGGGCGAAATCTCCGCCTTTGACTACGCCGTCAAAAACGCTGGCACCGTCCGCAAAACCTATCTGGTCCCACGTTTCCAAGGGGAAATGGCAGAGCAGGAAAGCAAGGAAAGCCTGATTAAAAAAGACGAAAGTAAAACAGCGGCAACCACACAAACCCAGCCCCCTACTCAGCCAGACAGGAAAGAACAAGTTAAAGTAGTCAAAGAAAACAACCAACAACTGTCCCTTCTTGACCAAGACCAGCCAGAAAAAACAAGTCCCCAACCCACAGAATACATTTTGACTGTAGACAACCTGCTAACCATTGACCCCATGATTGGCATAGATCAGGCAGATATTGAAGAGTTTTTTAAAGCATAAAAACCAGCAAGTCAGTAGATTTGCTGGTTTTACTCTTCTATAGTCGTTTCGTTTGCTTATTAGTACAAGGCAACAATATGCTGGCTACTTCATCAATCCAGTGGAGTGTTTGAACTCGGAAATAAGACTTCCTCGCTCTTCGTAGTAATAAAAAATACACTAATGGACTATATCATCAACCATGATTCATCAAGCTGCCCCTTTGTTAATCTGAACTGCTTGCCATGTTCATCAATCAGTGCATGAAGCTCCTGAGCGTCTTTTACCGACCAATCTTTTATCTGCTCTGTAAATTCCTGTCTCAAACTCAAATAATCCTTAGACTGACTAAGTCCTAACCGATTAAATAGTCGAAGAGCATATTGATCCGCCACAAAAACACTTCTTCGACACAAATAGAGCAAAATAACATCCGCAGTTTCATTGCCAACCCCCTTCAAGCTCAACAGCTCTTTTCGGAGTACTGCTGTCTCAACACTATCTAGGCGAGAAAAATCTCCATCGAACTGATTGGCCCACTCAACCACTGACCGAATATAAAGGGACTTTTGCTTGAAGAATCCTGCTGGGCGAATGCGTTCTTGTAAATCCTCCACAGGCATCTCTAAAAGCGAATGAATTGTCAACCGTCCCTCCAACTGTTCTAAAGCACGCTTGGCATTTGCTTCCGTTGTTTGCTGAATAAGAATCATAGATACCAAATCCTTTATGGGATTTTCATCGTTCCACCAGTGAAATTCACCATATCGCCGTTTTAAATTTTGATAAAGAACCGTCAACTGTTCCACTACTATCCCCCATCTCACCTTGTTTCTCCTTGCCATTATAGCACGATGAGTAAAGGGATACAATACTACAGTTCCTCTAGTAATATTGTATCTACAATCGCTTCAAACTGCTCTGCTTCAACCTCTGGAAAATAATTCAAACAATTGGCCGTTGCAAAGGCTGCCGCTTCTTTCAAAAAGATTTCTGGGGCTTGACCTCGACTGATTCCCTTGACTAGCAAGCCCAGGTAGAAATCCCCTGCTGCAATCGGATTACGCGTTTCTTTCTTTGGAGACTGGATACGGAAGAAGCGCTGACCAATCTTAGCTAGACTACCCTTGTCTCCCATGGTAATGATGATATTCTCATGAGGAGTCACTTCTTTCAGGATGCCTAAAATAGCTTCAGGGCTTTCCTCATCCAGTTCTGGATAAATATCTTTCAGCTCTTCATTATTGATTTTGATAAGGGCTGGTCTAGCTTGATAAGCCGCACGTAGAGCCGGTCCACTGGTGTCCACTATGGTCAGCACCTCTGGGTATTTTTCAATAAACTGCTGAATATAGTCATCCGGCATCCCCTTCATCAGACTGCCTGAAAAGACTAGGATGTCGCCAGCTTGCAGGCTATTTTCAATCTGCTGAGTGAAAATCCTCTGTTAGTTCAAAACCTTTTTCATAAAATAGTACTACATCGCCTGTACTGGTTTCAACATAGATATTACACGTCCGAGTATTCTGGCTATTTTCAACCACGCGCAGGGTATTTCCACCATCAGCATTAAGCTCCTGAATATAGCGACCAATCTGACCACCCAAAATAGTATGAATGATGTAGTCTGTCACACCGTTTTCACGGAGGGCATAGGCCACGTTAAAGCTTTTTCCACCAGGATAATCCCTCACTTCCGTCGGTCTCAGGGGAATATTCTTTTCAATTTTTTCAACAAGTAGCGTACGGTCCAGAGCTGGATTGGGACAAATCAAGTGAATCATATCGGTCTCCTTTTCTCTTTTGTTTATATTATTATACTATATGTGAACAAAAAATAAAAAGATAATTCCTCGATGGGAACTATATATCTGTTTACACTACCCACAATATGTAGTATTTCGACAACATCAAGAAAGACGACTTCCAAATTAGGAAATCGTCTTTTATGCTACTTATTTCCTTTTGCTCTGTTGTGTGTTTTACAGAGCATTTCACAATTTGACTTATCTGTGCTACCACCTTTGCTCCATGCTTTAACATGGTCAGCATCCATTTCGGTAATTTTCCATATTCTAGTTTTATTATTGTTTGTTCCCAAGGCACATAATGGGCAGTTTGATAGATGTTTAGCTTTAGCCTCTTCAGTTTGAATCTTGTAAATTTCTTGTTTGACTGTTTCAGGAAACACACGGATATTCAATAATTTTGTATCTTGCTTTCCCCCAAGTAGATACTCATAAATGTCCTTTTTGCTTCCAACAAAGCCGTCTAATAACAAACTTTCTACATCCCTATTTAGTTCCTGAATGTTATATGATTTAGCATGATACCGCCTATAAAGTTTACCCCAATCCACTTTTTTCATTTGAGGGTCTATTGAGCTGAATAAGCCATTTATCCATTCAATGACTGATGAGAAATACCTTTTCAGTTCTATAATGTTGTCATCTTTACGATGTACACTCATATAATGCTCTATTTCTCCATTCGATACCCATTCTAAGGCTTTGTTTAAGTAACCTTGTCTATTGACCTCTGCTTTTATATAAGTTGACCATTTGCTAATATTCGCATTACTTGAATTGCTGAACTCTTCTCTGGCTAATGTCACGAATTGCCCAGAATAGATAGCATTCAGTAGCTCCTGCTCATTAAGTGATACTCCTGCTATATTGATAGTCTTAAACCATTCCTTGATTTCACTTTCTTCTCCTTCACAAACATAAATAGTCAATTTGGTATTCATAATTTTTTCTTGCAAATCTTCTGCTAAACTACTGAAGTAGTACGGAATACCATCTTTATCTGTCAAAGCAAATTTATTCGTTACGAAACGACCAAAGCTAGTAATTCTCTGTTGTCCATCTAAAACTTCGTACATTCCGTCTTTTGTCTTAACAAAATAGATTAGCCCAAGTGGATAGCCTTTTAAAATAGAATCAATTACTGCGACATCCTTGACACCATCAGCATAAATATAGTTACGCTGGTATTCTGGTTGGATGACTAGTTGTCCATTCCACCCAAACAGTCCTTTTCCTTCATATTCGTTATAAATGAAACCTTCACAAATATTTCTTATTGTCAAATCAGTATTGAGAGTAGTTTTCATGATTTATACCCCTTTTCTTTTGATAATAATTCTGGCATAAGGAACAACAGGAAACCCATTTTTATCTAAGAAGTATAAATCTCCATCGGCAGTTCCACGTTTTTGGATTTCTTTCCTATATTTCCTATGTTCGTCAGTATAACCTCTAACTCCAATTTCAATTCCTGAACTAGATATTCCCAATCCGATAATTTCAAATTGTTCTGGGTTAAACTTATCTAAGAATGTGATAGGAACTCCCATATAACCGTCAAAATCAGAAGGTATTGCCATTGTAAAAGGTACTTCAATAGCATCGTAGTTGTAATATTTTGGGTAATTTTGGGTATCAAACTCACGCAACTTTTTGATTAGCTTCGTGTTAAATTTTAGATTATCCGCTTCAGTCATAAGTTGAAGAGGTTGATGTCTCCTGCCGTGTTCAATATTAGTAAACCACATCACACCAGAAACCCTTATTAAATCTTTCTTTCGTTGTGAAGAAGTAGCTAAATCCTCATAAGGACTCATAAAAAAACCAACGTTACCTTTAAAAGGTTTGCCTAACCATATCTTATTATCCTTTATATAAGAAAAAACATCTTTGTAAGTAATAGCATTTTGATGACCGATAATTGCAAATTCTTTTTTACCATCCATTATCCATTTTATGAACTCCCTAAATAATGAGAACGGCGGATTTGTTACAATAACATCAGCTTCATCTCTTAACTTAATAACTTCATCGCTATTAAAGTCCCCATCGCCCTCTAAATATTGCCACTTTAAATTTGAAATATCTACTTTTGATTTACCGACTTTAGACAGGGTGAAAATCTTTCCTCTGCTGTTCGTTTTATCTTTATCAAAATGTGGTGATTCTGTTTCAAAAAGACTTAACTGACCAAACTTTATTGTTTTTCTGTCGTTCGCAAAGCTCGTGCTAATGAGTTTTTTCAACCCTAAAGATTCAAAATTTTGTGCAAAATATCTTGTAAAATTACTCCATTCAGGGTCATCACAAGGTAATAGAACGGTTTTATTTTGAAATACTTTAGGATTAAATTCTAAAAAAGCATTCATCTCATTTTCAATATCTGAATATCTAGTATAAAATTCATCCTTTTTCTGTAATTTAGCATTATGAAGCGAGGTAGCCATTACACCACCTCGCTTTTTGGTACAACAGAAAAAACTTCTCCACAAAAATGTGAAAAAGTCTGTTTTGATGCTTGACAAAAAAGCTGAACGGCTACATAATCAGCTGGATTGGATTGGATTGGATTGGATTGGATTGGATTGGATTGGATTGGATTGGATTGGATTGGATTGGATTGGATTGGATTGGATTGTTGTCATGTTTATCTCCTTCCTTATATAACAATACTATTATACCATAAAAGGCAATTTTTGAAAAGAGTTATATCTTTTTTTACACCGTTTTATCGTTTTTTGTATCATTTGTGATATAATGGTTTTAGAATAAAGAAGGAGTAGAGAAATGTTAGGTGAATTTAAATCATTGTATGATTTGATGAATGCTTTTCCAAACGATTATTACTGTGAGCAACATTTAGAAAAAATTCGTTGGAATGGTTATGTAGTCAGTCCTTTTGATGAAACATCTAAAGTCTATAAATGCAAGAATGGTAAATACAGATGTAAAAACACTGGCAAATATTTTAGCGTTAAAACGGGTACAATGTTTGATAATACTAAAGTTTCTCTTCAAAAATGGTTTATTGCCATTTGGATGGTGACATCCCACAAAAAAGGCATTTCTTCTGTTCAACTTTCAAAAGACATCCATGTTACTCAAAAAACAGCTTGGTTTATGTTAGAGCGTATTCGTAGATGTTTTGGTTCAGAAAATAGTAATGAATTGGATGGGACTGTAGAAGTAGATGAAACCTATATCGGTGGTAAAAATAAGAATCGCCATAACTCAAAAAAAGTTAAAAATGCCTAAGGTCTCTCCCTAAAAGATAAAATCCCAGTTGTTGGTATGGTTGCACGATAAGGAAAATTGAATACTTATAAAGTAACCGATACAGGCACAAAAACTTTAACAGAACAAATCGTAAAATTTGTGAAAGACGCTGCCCAGCTTTACACTGATGAATGGTTAGGTTATAATAAAGTTGCGAAAATGTACGACCATGCTTTTGTAAATCATGGTGCTCGTGAATATGTAATTGATGATGTTTATACACATACGATTGAAGGTTTTGGGGCAGGTCTCAAACGTGGTGTACTGGGAATCTACCATTCTTGGTCTAAGAAATATCTACAAGATTATGTAGATGAGTTTGACTTCCGTTATAATACCCGAAGCATGGCTGACAACGACCGTTTCAATCTTCTATAGTCATCTTCAGAAGTTCGTACTACATACAAGGAGTTAGTCCATGGATAAACTACATGCAGAAATGGAGCGAACAGTTTCTAAAACAATTGATAATAAGCTAGTAGATTATCAAATTTCTCTCTCTGATAATTTTTACACCAAATATCTTAGTTACTATGACTGCCCTTACACTCAGGAAGTAGTTGAATCACACCGAAAATTTTTCCAAGACCTATCCTATTATGCGATTTATCAAAAACTTGGAGAAGTCACAAAAATTAGCATACAAGCTCGACTTTCTGAGTTAGATACTTTAGTAGATATTTCAGATAATAAAGATGAATTTGATACTTTCTTTTACAAAAAGTTTCAGTTTAAACTACCTGAGATTCCATTTGAGGAAGAAAAGTTAAAACTTTCCAGTTTTGATTTAAAATTGCAACAGGCTCTAAATTATAATCCTAAAGAAGATGAGCGGCTGAGAAAAAGAAGATAAGGAAGGTGCAAGATGAATTGGTATGACTACATGATAACGGCATCAGAGCAGTCACGGTTTAATGCTAGTCACTGGTTTCGCTATTTGCGAAAAGTTATTTTTGAAGACTATTCTTATTTGACGGAAGAAGATGTTGAAAAGTTACTAGGTTCTAAAGAACTAACAGATTTTCAAAAGGTCAGTTTGAAATATGCTATTCAAGAGCATACACCAACACATGAATATGTGGTTTCATTAAATAAACCAGCCAAATTAGCCAATGTACAAAAAATGATGGAGAAATACAGACATGGATAAAATGAAACCTGTTTTTGAAGCCTTGAACCAAGAGTTGGCTCAAGCCAATCTTCATTTAACCATTATTTGTGTTGGTGGTTATGTTTTAGAGTATCATGGTTTGCGAGCTACACAAGATGTAGATGCTTTTTATGAAGAAAGTCAGAAAATCAACGAAATTATTGCTCGTGTAGGGCAACGCTTTAATTTGAATACTGACGAAGAACTATGGCTCAATAATAATGTGGCAAACATGAACAGACAGCCACCATTACATTTGTGTGAGACCCTATATTCATTCGAAAACTTAACTGTTTTAGTTGCTCCAATTGAATACGTATTGGGTATGAAGATGGTTAGCACAAGAGAGCAGGATTTGAAAGATATTGGAGCAATTATCAAATACAAACACTTCCGTTCTCCGTTTAATACCTTTGATGGTTTGAAGAAAATGGGGTTTGATTGCATTGATTTCTCCGTTCTCCTAGAAGGCTTCAGTCATGCCTATGGGATGGACTGGCTAGAAGAATTTTTTAAAGAAAATCAGGATAAACTGAGAAGATATTATTGATAGTCAAGATAGAAGAAAAGACGATTTCCTAGTTTGGAAGTCGCCTTTTTTGATGTTTTCGAAATACTACATATTGTGGTTAGTGTAAACAGATATATAGTTCCTTGTTTTTTTATGCAAATACGGAAATTCGTTCCTGCTGGTAACCACCTTTTTCAGCAATGTCAACCAAAGCCACAGCATAGTCGGCATAACTAATATAGCTTTCACCTTGGGTATTGACTTGGAAAACCTCGCCAGCAATAGTGTAGACACCTGTCTTTGAGCCTTCTGCATCAAAATCGGCTGCAGGGCTGATATAGGTCCAGTTGATAGCTGTCGCCTGACGATAGAGGTCTAGACCAGCACCCATAGCCTCAGCGATTGGTAGGTATTCCGCAGGGAAATCTGGTGTATCTTTCAGCATAGCTGTCTGGCTCTCGTCTAAATAAAGACTGCCTGCACCACCAACTACTAAAAGACGAGTTGGACTACCAGCAAGGATGGTCGCTAGATGCTCCGCAAGACGAGCGTGACCCGGCACGGTTTCTGATGTCCAAGCACCAAAAGCATTGAATACTACATCAAAGCCTGCCAAGTCTTCCTTGGTAAGAGCAAAAGCATCCTTTTGGATCACTTCTTGGGCTACGCTCTTGTTTTCAGAACGGACAATAGCCGTCACCTGATGACCACGTTCTACTGCTTCCTTTGCAATGGTTTGACCTGCTTGACCATTCGCCGCAATAATAGCTATTTTCATATTGATACCTCACTTGTTTTTTGTTGTAATAATCACATTTACAACACGAGTATAAATTATTTTCGTTGTAATGTCAATGGTTACAACTAAAAAATTTAAAAAAATCATCACAAGGATGATTCACTAACTAGTCTTGTAGTGCTAGTGCAACATGCTACAGACTACTTTAATAGTCCAGTGGAGTGTTTGAAGGAGGAAATAGGGAAACAAAGTTTCTCCTTACATCGACCTAATAAAACGACTATAGTTCCGCTAAGAGATCAGCAAGCCTTGTCTTAGCAAGTTCATTTTCCAAAGCCGACTGAGCATTTTCTAAACGGATATCTAGCAGGGGATGAATATTGCGGCCTACTTGGCAGTTTGGATTGGGTTGCTCATGAAAAGCGAATAATTGACCTTTTTCTCCAAACAACTCCACAGCCTGATAGACGTGCAAAAGTGTAATCTGGTCTGGAGCCTGTGCCAAGCGAGCACCTCCAACACCACGCGCTACTTCTACCAGACCAGCCTCCTTGAGTTGGGACAAAATATTTCTTATAATGACAGGATTAACCCCGACACTGCCTGCAATGCTAGTACTGGTCTGTTTTTCTTTTTCTCCTTCCAGAGCCAAGAGAACCAAGATATGGCTGGCAATGGTAAATCTACTTGAAATTTGCATCTCTTCTCCTTTTTTTCAGTCTATCATAGACTGAAACAGAACTCAAGTTTGAAAATTCGTCACGGTCACACCCAGCAAGCGAATCCCTTTTTCAATCTCTCCAATTTCTTCAATTAGTTGACGAACCTCTTTCTCAATCGTTTCCGTCTGGTCCGTATACACCTCTAGACTATGACGTTTCGTCAAGGTAGAAAAATCACCATAACGTACCTTTAAAACAATTGTTCGCCCCTTTTTTCCATTCCGCTTCAAACTAGCTGCGACCCGTTGGCAGAGACTGATTAGCTCTTTCAGGACATCCTCCTCCCGATAAAGAAGTTTGCGATAGGTTCTTTCCTTTCCAATTGACTTACGAACACGGTCCACTTTAACGGGCGAATTAGAAATGCCCCTCGCTTTCCGATAAAGGTCGAAGCCAAAACGCCCAAATCTATCTATCAAAACCATTTCTGGTACATCTAGCAAATCTTGCCCCGTGTAGACCCCCATCTCATGCAGGCGTTCCACCGTCTTCTTCCCCACACCGTGAAATTTTTCAACAGGCAGGGAGGCGAGAATACTAACAGCATCTTCAGGTAGAATCAAGGTCAAACCGTGCGGTTTTTCCATATCAGAGGCAATTTTTGCCAAAAATTTATTATAGGAAACACCTGCGGAAGCTGTCAGATGCAATTCATTCCAAATATCGTATTGGATAAGCTTGGCAATCTTAACCGCAGAGCTGATACCCAACTTATTTTCTGTTACATCCAAGTAAGCCTCATCGATAGACATGGGCTCCACCAAATCAGTATAGCGATGAAAAATTTCTCGAACCTGTCGCCCAACTTCCTGGTATTTTTCATAATTGCCAGAAATGAAAATCGCCTGAGGACAACGCTCATAGGCCTCTTTTGAGGACATCGCTGAGTGAATACCAAAGGCACGCGCCTCATAATTACAGGTAGACACCACTCCTCTACCGCCAGATAGTCTTGGGTCAGCCCCAATGATAACAGGTTTGCCCTTCAAAGCAGGATTATCCCTGACCTCAATGGCAGCAAAAAAAGCATCCATATCTACATGAATAATTTTTCTAGATAAATCATTGATTAAGGGAAAAATTAACATGACTGCCTCTTCCTGTTTTCAAGTTTAACTCGCTATATTATACCGCATTTCTTAGGAAGTTTCAGCCTTTAAATTTGTTGAACCAGCCATCTTACCAATACAATAAACGACAGCTTATCACCTTATTACAAATGTAAGCAGAAATTTATTTTGAAAATACCAACTCTATCTTTCAAGTTTTTTCATATTCCTTGAAAGGTTTTTCATTTATTTTCAAGTATTTTTGTCTTGAAGAAAGTGTTTTCAAATGGTATAATAATAACATGTTGGTATTGATACCAAGTCGATACCCAAAAGCATAAAAGGAGAACCCTCATGTCAACAAAAGTTAAAACAAAAAATGTTGCTGAAGACATTTTCGCCCAAGCCTGGGAAGGCTTTAAAGGTACAGATTGGCAAGATAAGGCAAGTGTAACACGCTTCGTTCAAGCCAACTACACTCCATACGATGGAGATGAAAGCTTCCTCGCAGGCCCAACTGAGCGTTCACTTCATATCAAAAAAATCATCGAAGAAACAAAAGCTGGCTACGAAGACACTCGCTTCCCAATGGACGTAGATCGTGCTACTTCTATCGCTGATATTCCAGCAGGTTTCATCGATAAAGAGAACGAACTCATCTTCGGTATCCAAAACGATGAGCTCTTCAAACTCAATTTCATGCCACGTGGTGGTATTCGTATGGCTGAAACAACTCTTATCGAAAACGGCTATACTCCAGACCCACTCCTTCATGAAATCTATACAAAACATGCTACAACTGTAAACGACGGTATCTTCCGTGCCTACACAGCTGACATCCGCCGTGCTCGCCACTCACACCACGTTTCTGGTCTTCCAGATGCATACTCACGTGGTCGTATCATCGGTATGTACGCTCGTTTGGCACTTTACGGTGCAGACTACTTGATGGAAGAAAAAGTAGCTGACTGGAATGCGATTACTGAAATCGACGAAGAATCAATCCGTCTTCGCGAAGAAATCAACATGCAGTACCAAGCATTGCAACAAGTTGTACGCTTAGGTGATCACTATGGTGTTGATGTTCGCAAACCTGCGATGAACACGAAAGAAGCTATCCAATGGACAAACATTGCTTTCATGGCTGTTTGTCGTGTTATCAACGGTGCAGCAACTTCTCTTGGTCGTGTGCCAATCGTTCTTGACATCTATGCAGAACGTGACTTGGCTCGTGGTACATTTACTGAGGCTGAAATCCAAGAATTTGTTGATGACTTCGTATTGAAACTTCGTACAGTGAAATTCGCTCGTACAAAAGCCTTCGACGAAATCTACTCTGGTGACCCAACATTCTTGACAACATCTATGGCAGGTATGGGTAACGACGGTCGTCACCGTGTTACTAAGATGGACTACCGTTTCTTGAACACACTTGACAACATCGGTAACTCTCCAGAGCCAAACTTGACAGTTCTTTGGTCAGACCAACTTCCATATTCATTCCGTCGCTACTGTATGGCAATGAGCCACAAACACTCTTCTATCCAATACGAAGGTGTGACAACAATGGCGAAAGATGGTTATGGTGAAATGTCATGTATCTCTTGCTGTGTATCTCCACTTGATCCAGAAAGCGAAGACCAACGCCACAACATTCAGTACTTCGGTGCTCGTGTTAACGTTCTTAAAGCTCTTCTTTCAAGCTGGAACAACGGTTACGATGATGTTCACAAAGATTACAAAGTATTCGACGGTGTTGAACCAAATACATCTGAAGTCTTTGACTACGACCAAGTGGTTAAGAACTTTGAAATCGCCCTTGACTGGTTGACTGACACTTATGTAGATGCCATGAACATCATCCACTACATGACTGACAAGTACAACTACGAAGCAGTTCAAATGGCATTCTTGCCAACTCACCTTCGTGCTAACATGGGCTTCGGTATCTGTGGTTTCGCAAACACTGTTGACTCATTGTCAGCAATCAAATACGCACAAGTTAAACCAATCCGTGACGAAGATGGCTTTATCTACGACTACGAAGTAACTGGTGACTTCCCACGTTATGGTGAGGATGATGACCGTGTAGATGACATTGCGAAATGGCTCATGGAAGCATTCTTCTCTCGCTTGAACAAGCATAAATTGTACAAGAATGCTGAAGCTACTGTATCTATCTTGACAATCACTTCAAACGTTGCTTACTCTAAACAAACTGGTAACTCTCCAGTTCACCGTGGTGTATTCCTCAATGAAGATGGTTCTGTGAATACTACTAAAGTAGAATTCTTCCCACCAGGTGCTAACCCAACTTCTAAAGCTCGTGGTGGCTGGTTGCAAAACTTGAATACTCTTTCTAAACTCAACTTCAAACATGCCAACGACGGTATCTCATTGACAACTCAAGTTTCTCCAAAAGCGCTTGGTAAAACATTCGATGAGCAAGTAAACAACTTGGTAACAATCCTTGATGGTTACTTTGAACAAGGTGGTCAACACGTGAACTTGAACGTTATGGACTTGAACGACGTTTATGACAAGATTATGGCAGGTGAAGATGTTATCGTTCGTATCTCTGGATACTGCGTAAACACTAAATACCTCACTAAAGAGCAAAAAACTGAATTGACTCAACGTGTCTTCCACGAAGTTCTTTCAATGGACGACCACGCTGCAGAAGTTTCAGGACAAGCTTAATCAAACAAACACAAAAGGACTTGCAATGCAGGTCCTTTTTACTATATCGAAAAATCTTCTGAGTGCTACGGAAAGATAGTTATAGTCTTTTAGTTTACTTTTAGTACTAGGCAACGAGCTGCAGACAGCTTGTACAGTCGAGTGACTGTGCAAGGTTGGAGATAGCACTTGCGGAGCAAGTCACCCCTGCAGAGTACGGCAAAGCGAGTTCAAATACTCCAGTGGAGTGTTTGAAATTGGAAATAAGGAAACGATGTTTCCTCGATCGTCGAAGTAATAAAAGAAAAACTAAATGACTGATATATACTCAATGAAAATCAAAAGTAGCCTAAGAAACGAAATCGAAGATAGAACTCTGTTACTTTCTTATTTCAAGGTAACAGGCTGAAAACCTCCACTGGAGCTTTTCACTCATCAAGGCTCTTGACAACGGATAATTTTGATTTTCGAAGAATATTAGTCAATAGCCTCTTCTTCCTCCAGAACTTGCCGTATCAGAGCCATGACTTGGTTTCTATCCAACTTCCACTGGGCCCGCTCATCCTTGTCAAAAGTACGATTCGAGAGAAAAATCGCAGCTTTCTGCAAGGGACGATTATACATGATAAAGGTCCCCGTATAGCCTGTGTGCGACAACCAGTCCCCCTTCTTATCCCAAGCCAGCGACCGCTTGCGATTATCATCAAAACCGTAATCCTGCGTTAAATTCGCCGCAAAGTCAGCCGTCAGATAGTGTTCCAAAAAGATTTCCAAATCTTTGACGGTCGAAAAGAGACCTGCACTTCCCGCGTGGAGGCCTAGGACACGCGCCTTGGGATCATGCACCACACCTGCTTTGACGTCACGCACCGTCGGCACCGCCTGACTGACTGGTCCAAAGGAGGTTTGGGACATGCCAAAGGGCTCTAGAACGTCTCGTCTGATAAGCTGGTCCAGACCGTCTCCACCTATTTCCTCCAACAAAAAGCCCAGCAAGAGAAAATTAATATCTGTGTAGAGGAAATCTTTCTTATCCGTTACGGTAATCTTCAAAATCGCTTCCTTGAGCTGGTCGGCGTCCAGACTATCCCTATTTGGAATAAAGGGATCGATACCACTAGTATGGGTCAATAATTGCCGAATGGTGACCTCACTATCCGCAAAAGCTGGATAATAAGACTGCAAGGTCCTATCTAGCTCCAAAGCTCCGCTATTGACCAGAAAAGTCGCAAGAGTCCCTACTCCAACCACCTTGGAAACAGATGCCAAATCATAGGTCAAACCTGCCTCAACCGGCGTATGCCCATCTTGAGTCCCTAGATAGTACTCCTGCCACTGACCGTCAGAAAAAAAAGCCAGACTGGCACCAGGATATACTCCTTGCCCAATCTGCTCTGAAACCTTGTCTAAAATTACTTGTCTCATTTTTCGAACCACAATTCAATACCACTTGGATCTACCGTTTGGATAAAGCTTGCTTTTTTATCTTTAAAGAATGGTTTTTCCAACTGGCTTTCCAAATGCGCCCAATCAAAGTCCTGCTCGACAGGAAAACGCAATCCTTCTAAATCCCAAACTTGTTCCGCAGGAGTTAATAAATCTTCACCTTCTGCTCCAACAAAACGCAAAAAGGCTTGTTGAGGTAGGATAGCCTCATAATAATCTTGGCTAATACTAGCTTGTGGGGTATTAATCCAAATAGACTCCACTGTAAAAGTAGTCAGACCAGAAAAGTCATCCTGCACCTTAAATGGAACAGGTGGAAGGATTTCTTTTAGGTCATCAACAGATGCTTCCGCATGTAAAAGAAAGGTATCTCCTTCTGGCGAAACAGCTTCAAAACCATAGCCATTTTTTCCTTGATAGAGCTTACTATACTGTGAACCTTGCGCCAGCAAAGCTTCAATTTCAGAGGCATTATCTACTTTTATAACAATTTTATTCAGTTTTTTAAGCCCTTCGACAGCACGGGTGCGATTACCAGGAGATTCTGTCAAAACAAGCTTCGTTTCTGGACTTGTTCTATCTCCAAAATCAGCAAAAGGACCATCTTCGAGCTTGGTTTTCATTCCTAGATTTTCTTCTAAAAATCCTTGGTTAATAGCCCTATTATTAATACGTAAAATAGGGACTATAGCTTCATTTTTTCTCAACACGATACATTTCAACTCCTCAGTCATTCTACAATATTGTATAAAAATTTTCATCATTTTACAAGTAATTGTATCGTTGTTTTATACATTAATATCTCTATATATACTGATAATTTTTAGACAAACATTGACTTATCCGATATAATAGCTATTATAGACTATTATCCTAAAAAAGAGGAGAATTTATGCGTTTTAATCAATTTTCTTTCATAAAAAAAGAGACCTCTATCTGCTTGCAAGAACTTGATTCTCTGGGATTTCAACTGATTCCTGATGCAAGTAGTAAGACAAATTTAGAAACCTTTGTCAGAAAGTGCCATTTCCTGACAGCAAACACCGATTTTGCCCTGTCCAACATGATTGCGGATTGGGACACAGATCTGCTGACCTTCTTCCAGTCTGACCGTGAGTTGACAGACCTGATTTTCTATCAAGTGGCCTTTCAGTTGCTAGGCTTTGTGCCTGGTGTAGATTATACAGATGTCATGGACTTCGTGGAGAAAACCGACTTCCCGATTGTCTATGGGGACATCATCGAAAACCTCTACCAGCTACTCGCTACTCGTACCAAGTCTGGAAACACCTTGATTGACCAGCTAGTTAGCGACGACCTAATCCCAGAGGACAATCGCTACCACTTCTTCAACGGTAAATCTCTGGCAACCTTTTCAACAAAAAACCTTATTCGTGAAGTGGTCTATGTCGAAACGCCTATCGATACGGCTGAGACTGGGCAGACAGATATTGTCAAGGTTTCCATTCTCCGTCCTCACTTTGACGGGAAAATCCCTGCGGTGATTACCAACAGTCCTTATCATCAAGGAGTTAACGATGTAGCCAGCGATAAGGCCCTGCATAAGATGGAAGGGGAATTAGCACAGAAACCTGCTGGCACCATTCAGGTCAAGCAGCCCAGTATCACCAAACGAGACTTGGACCAGCGGGACCTACCTGTCAGCCCTGCCACTGAAAAACTGGGCCACATCACTTCTTACTCCCTCAATGACTACTTCCTCGCTCGTGGCTTTGCCAGCCTCCACGTGTCTGGCGTCGGTACGCTGGGCTCGACGGGCTATATGACATCTGGCGACTACCAGCAGGTAGAGGGCTATAAAGCGGTGATTGACTGGCTGAACGGTCGCACAAAGGCTTACACAGACCACACTCGCTCGCTTGAGGTCAAGGCCGATTGGGCCAATGGTAAGGTAGCGACGACGGGACTATCTTATCTCGGTACCATGTCCAATGCCTTGGCAACAACTGGCGTGGACGGATTGGAAGTCGTCATCGCAGAAGCAGGGATTTCCTCTTGGTATGACTACTACCGTGAAAACGGGCTGGTGACCAGCCCTGGCGGCTATCCAGGCGAGGATCTGGACAGCTTGACCGCCTTGACCTACTCCAAGAGTCTGCAAGCAGGCGACTTTCTCCGCAATAAAAAAGCCTACGAAAAAGGACTGGCTGCCGAGCGTACTGCCCTGGACCGCACCAGCGGCGACTACAATCAATACTGGCATGACCGCAATTATCTGCTCCACGCAGACAAGGTCAAGTGTGAGGTGGTCTTTACCCACGGCTCACAGGACTGGAATGTCAAGCCTATCCATGTCTGGAATATGTTCCATGCCCTACCTAGTCACATCAAAAAACACCTCTTCTTCCACAACGGTGCCCATGTTTACATGAACAACTGGCAGTCTATCGACTTCCGTGAGTCCATGAACGCCCTGCTCAGTCAAAAACTGCTGGGCTACGAGAATAACTACCAACTGCCAACGGTTATCTGGCAGGACAACAGCGGTGAGCAAACTTGGACGACCTTGGATACCTTTGGCGGTGAAAACGAGGCTGTCTTGCCACTAGGTACTGGAAGCCAGACCGTTGCAAATCAGTATGCCCAAGAAGATTTTGACCGCTACGGCAAATCCTACCCTGCCTTCCACCAAGACCTCTATGCAGGCAAGGCCAACCAAGTCAGCATTGAACTGCCTGTAACGGAGGATCTCTTGCTCAACGGACAGGTCACGCTGAAACTCCGTGTAGCTTCTAGTGTAGCCAAAGGCCTCTTATCTGCTCAGCTATTGGACAAGGGAAGTAAAAAACGCCTAGCCCCAATCCCTGCGCCTAAAGCAAGATTGAGTCTAGACAACGGTCGCTACCATGCCCAAGAAAATCTGCTGGAATTGCCTTATGTGGAGATGCCGCAACGCTTGGTAACCAAGGGCTTTATGAACCTGCAGAACCGCACCGACCTGATGACTGTCGAGGAAGTGGTGCCAGACCAGTGGATGGACCTGAGCTGGAAACTGCAACCGACTATTTACCAATTGAAAAAAGGCGATGTCTTGGAGCTGATTCTCTACACCACCGACTTTGAGTGTACTGTTCGAGATAATTCTCAATGGCAAAGCCACCTTGATTTAAGTCAATCACAGTTAATTTTACCGTACTAATATTTGATTTTCAGCTCTAAAAAGAGGCTGGGCGTTTCCGCCCGGCCTCTTTGTTGCTATTTCATAATGATTTAGATTTGATCTTTAGATTTTTTGTTTATAGCTGTAGCGACTACTGCCAAGCTAATTCCAGCTAAACCAAGGCCTACTAAGGCTAGGTTATTGCGTTGTTCACCTGTTGCAGGTAGGGTTGCTTTGTTTGCAGAAGGTGCGCCTTTATGACTCATTGTCGGATTCGATTGTACTGAAGGAGTTGTTTTTACTTCTTCTTTCTTCATTTCCAAGCTACCTTTTACAAGGATACGGTTTTGACCTTCAACAACAGTCTCTGATAATAGGTTGGTTGCGACAACTTTACCATCAACTATGACATCTTGATAAACAGATACTTTTTTACCTGCTTTTCCTTCTTGAAGAAGGTATGATTTGCCAAGCGCTAGGCTTGCATCATATCTGATTTCTTCTTTGATAGGGAGAGCTTCTTCTACCTTGCGTTCTTTTGTTGTGAAGTCTAGCTTTGGTTTTTCCGCTGTTTTTGGTGCGACTTCTGGAACTGCTGTCTTAGGTGCAGAGTCTTCCGCTTTTGGTTGCTCAGCCTTTGGCATTCCCTCCTTCGGCATGTCTTCCGCTTTCGGTTGCTCCATTTCTGGTTGCTTAGCCTCTGGCATCTGTTTGTCAGACTCTACTTTATCAGTTTTCGGAGCTTCCATTTGTGGTTTGTCCACTTTTGGTGCTGGAGTGTCTGGCATTTCTGATTTCGGTTCTTCCATTTGCGGTTTGTCCATTGGAGTTTCCGGTACTGGGGCTGGAGTTGGAACCTCTTCCTCGACTTTTGGTGCTGGAACATCTGGCATTGGTGCCGGAACTTCGTCCTCGGCTTTCGGTGCTGGAGCTTCTGGAATTGGAGTCGGAGCTGGTGTGTCCTCCTCGGCTTTCGGCGTGATGTCTGGTGTTTTTTCCACCAAAGTGCCTTTTGCAATCAGGCGGTTGACTGGTTCTTTACGGTCTTCTGAAAGAAGTTTACTTTCAATGACTTTACCTTCAACAATCACATCTTGGTATTTCTTAACCAATTCGCCTTTTTGACCTTCGCGAAGAACCTTTGTCTGACCAAGTGGCAAACTAGCATCGTCTTGTTCTTCCACCATATAATCCAAAATTTCTTGCTCTACTCGCTCTTTGACAGTAAATTCTAATTTTGGTTTTTCAGGCGCTGTCGGTGCAGTATCAGGATGTTTCTCTACCAAAGTACCTTTAGCAATCAGATGATCAACTGGGGCTTTACGATTTTGGGAAATAAGGGTACTTGCAACAATTTTATCTCCAACAATCACATCTTGGTAAGTCTCAGATGCTTCGCCTCTCTCACCTTTTTGTCGTTCCACTTTCTCACCAAGTGGCAAGTTTGGATCGTCTTGCTCTTTCGTTTCGAAATCTAAAAAATTATACGTTGTTCGTTTTTGAACTTTAAAATCTAGTTTTGGTTTTTCGGCTACTTTAGGCGCTGTATCAGGAACTTTCTTTTGGAGGTTCTTACGTTCTAATTCTTCACCTCTTTTCACAATTCTTTCAACGGATTGCTCTACTTTATCAACATATGCCTTAAAAGTGTTCCCTCCTTGACTAGCATAACTGCCGTTATCTGATTGTTCCAAATTTGTACGGTACTCATTCTTAATAAACTCATCATCAGAATATTTCTCAAGATATGGTGCAACTTGACGTGTAAATCGCTCCATCTTGATTTGATTTCCAAATTCAAATAAACTCTCATGTACTTTTTTTATTTCAGCACTATCTTCTTTAAGAGTTAGAACACGATCCATTTCCCTTTTCCCAATCTCTGAGAACTGTTCCCATAATGATTTTTGATACCAATAAACAGAAGCATCATACTCGGTAAACACTTCCAATTCTTCTAACTCTCTTTTCACGTCTTTTAGAAGATTTTGAACCTCTTGAAGAGGTGAGCTTTTAACTTCGGTATTCTCTGATACTCCTTCCTTAGCTTCGCTTGTGAGGGCTGCTGGGGCAGGAGTTGGTTCTTCTGATTTTTCAGGTTCAGAGGCTACATTTTGTTCAGCAGACTTCACTTCTGGATCTGCCTTTTCAGCAACTGGAGTTTCTGATATTGCTGGAACTTCTTCCTTAGCTTCTGGCGCAACTTTTGATTCAGAATTTATATTCTCTGTACTTACTGTTCCAGTAATCTGGACTGTTGGCTCTGTTTCACTCGTTGGCTGAGCGACTTCAACTTGAGTGGGTTCCGAAGCTACTGTCGTCGCAAAAGCGGTTGGTGTCGAGACTCCCGCCCCAAGTAAGCAAGTAGCAATTAGCACCGAGCCTACGCCGACTTTAAATTTACGAATACTATATCTGAATTTTTTATTTGCAGTTTCCATTTCTATTATCCCTAATTATATTTTATTATATAGAATTATTATACCATGATATTCGAGTGAGTGGGTGTGTTTTTTATGTGTTAAAACTCTACCGAATAGCTCTATTTCTTCATCATTGAATAGATGTAACTATTTTTCTAGAGGATGTATAATCACACCCTGCACTACACGGTTGACGGTGCCTGTTGGTGATGGTGTATCCGGCAAATTCTTGCATTTTACCGCTGCCATGATGGATACCGTTTGGGCAAAGATGATGTAAGGGAAGGTTAAGAAGACATCTGGCAAATCTGCTCCGCCTTCTGCCAAGACAAAGTTGGCTGCTTCTGTACCGACTAACTTATCAGCCGACAATGCCACTATCCGCTCTGCTATGCCATCACCATGGACTTCATTGAGCAAGTCTACATCGTACTGACGTGTGTAAGCGTCGTTTGAGGCAAAGAGGAAAATCAAGGTCTTTTCATTGATGAAGGATTTTGGTCCATGACGGAAACCGAGTGGCGACTCGTACATGGTCGCAATCTTGCCTGCTGTCAATTCCAGAATTTTCAACTGAGCTTCGTGGGCAAGACCATAGAAACCACCTGAACCGAGGTAAATTACTCGCTCAAAATCAAGGTTAATCAAGTCTTGCACGTAGTCTTCACGGTCCAAAACATCTTGACCTAGACGGGCAATGGTCTCAACCCATGCAGCTTTTTCTTCTTGACTGGCTGGCGAAAAGACGAGGAGGGCTGTCAGGGTCATACAGCTATAAGAGCCTGTCATGGCAAAGCCCTTATCGTTTGAACCAGCCGGTTGCAAGAGCAGGAGATTTTCAGCATCTCCTTCAGCCGCTAGTGCCAGCTTACCTTCTGGTGCACAGGTAATGGTTACTTGATACAATTTATCTACCAATTGCTTAGCGACTTCAACTGCTGCCACACTCTCAGGTGAATTACCTGAACGAGCAAAGGACACCAGGATAGTTGGAAGATCAGCTTGTAGATAGTCATGTGGACGACTAACCAACTCCACTGTACCAATGGCAGAAAAACGAATGTGTTTCAAGTCATTGACTTGGTTGAGGTAGTTGGCAATGCTTTGACCAACAAAGTCAGAAGTCCCTGCACCTGTAAAAACAACGTGAACAAAGTCATGTTTTTCCTTGATTGATTTTAGAAAACTCTCGATTTTTTCCAATTGGTCAAGATAGAGTTGATACGCTTCCTTCCATAAGCCTGGCTGTTGGTAAATTTCGGTCGCCGTAATCATAGCTCCCAACTTTTCAAGTTCTTCTTTTGCTAAACGGAACATAGCTCCTCCTCCGTGATTTCTGGTTATAACCAGTTTTTTCTTATATTATAGCGAATTTATCCCTCAAAGTCAATTTAAAATAGATTAATATGTCAAATTTATGTCCAATATTGCCGACTAGAACTTATTTTGAGAAGGTAGAGCCTTTCAAAAAAATTCACAATCATTATTGGACGCAAAAAATAACCAATTTTCCTGATAGCTACCACCTTCTGTACTTTGCAGCCTATTCTGCAAAGTTAGAAGATTGATGTTTTCAGTCATTGATCATTTCTGAAATTTTCTTCTTTTACGAATAACGAAAGTAAAACAAGTAGCTAATTACAATATAAAAAATATAGTTTGATCAACAACCCGATAGTGGTTGGTAACGCCCTATATTGAAATCCCAAGTTTTTACTACGTCTTTTACTAAGTTATTTACTATTTTATTGCATTGTACCCAAAATTGCGAAAAAGTCTGAAATAAAACAGACTCTGTTAAATTATTTACTTTTAATTTTTGTATACATCTTGTATAATGTATTTACAAATATAGGAGGTAAATACAATGAATGTTCTGCTACGAAAAACAGGCAACAGCACTGTTATCACTATCCCAAACGCTATTAAAGAGGCACTTGGCGCAGAAATTGGTGAAGAAATCGAATTCGTCACTTCTGGAAGTAATGTTATCATTCGTAAAGCTGAGCCAAAATTTGATTTTGATAGAGAACTTGAAAAAGCCATGAATCAATACGATGAATTATTGAAAGAGTTAGTAGATAAATGAAATACCTGTCCGCTGAAGACATTATCAAAATCAATGTTATGGTTATCGGAAAGTATTCTCCTAAAGAACCAGTAGGAATCGCTGACCTAAATAGCCTTCAAATGATTATCGAACAACCAAAGCAAGAAATTTTTGGAAAAGTACTTTATCCGGATATCTATAGCAAGGCTGCAATTATCTGGATAAATCTAATCAAGAAACACCCATTCTATAATGCCAACAAAAGGACTGCTGTACTTGCTTTACACATGTTTCTAGCAATGAATGGTTTTCAGTCAAATCTCTCATTAAGCGATGGACTGGAAAAGACAATCGAGATTGCTACGTTTCAAGGTGATTTTGAGGAGTTAAAGGATAACGTTATCCAGTTCTTGAAAGAAGAAAATCGAGTGTATAAAAAATAGAAAAGTGGTTATTGACCAAGAATAAACGGATTGGGCGAGTCCCAATCAAGACTATTGAAGACATTCTAGGCTTTGAGTTATCTCCAAAACATGATATAATTACTAACGTACGAGAAGATACTGCTCTTGATCAAGGAGTTTCAAATGGCAGTAATTAGACAAAATAATGAGAAATGGAAGGTAGATATTAGTGATGGATGATTTCAGACATTCTCATGCTGCGTTCCCAGTTTCCCAAGGTTTACGTAATGGAGAATGTAAAGACTATATTTTCTTTACTTTGATGAAACGATTGGGTCATTCCTCAATCAACACTACAATAAATGTATACTCGCATTTATTTCCAACCCAACAAAAAGAAATTGCTTCTGCCTTTGAAAATTTTTAACAATAAGGCAAAATAAGGCAACGAAAATTTAACCAGAGGGTCTAACCCCTTGATACGAAAGGAATTTTAAAAATATTATGATGAATATGCAAAACATGATGCGCCAAGCTCAAAAACTGCAAAAACAAATGGAGAAGAGCCAAGCTGAGTTGGCTGCTGCTCAATTTACTGGTAGCTCTGTGCAGGACTTGGTTACTGCTACTTTTACTGGCGACAAGAAATTGGTTTCTATTGACTTCAAGGCTGATGTTGTGGATGCAGACGACCTTGAAACCTTGCAAGAAATGACAATCCAAGCCGTCAACGCTGCACTTACAAAAGTTGACGAGGCAACTCAGAAAAAACTAGGTGCCTTTGCAGGTAAATTGCCTTTTTAAAAAGAAAACGCGATTGGATACTCTCCTCTCGCGATTTTTTTATTCAAAATTATAAATCAAAGACTGAAATTGCTGGAAAAAGAGGTCTGGATAGCGTCGATTCTCTCTCATTTCCTCCATCAGACTTTGGAGGTCGGTCATGTTGTCAGTGATGATGCCGTCCACTTGTAGCAGCAACATCTTAGTCATACTCTCCTCATCATTTGGTGTCCAAGCATACACTGACTTACCGCGAATCCAAGACTTGGTCATAAAATTTTGATCCAGCGAGGTATACTCCATTGTGTAGCCGTCAGCAACCGTCGTCGGATAGATGGAGTTGAACGGAAGAATAAAGAAGGATACTAATTTCTCGCTATACTGCTTTATTTCAATAATGGTATGGTAATCTAATGATTGCATTTGGTGCCCTTTGGCAATCAAACGTTGACCGTATTTTTTCAAGAAATTACGGGTGAGGTTTGGTGAGTCTGCCTTGGTCACTTTAATTTCTACCAATAATTTTTGTCCTAGCTCATCCGCTTTTTCAAGATATTCATCAAAAGAAGGAACTGGAGCTGCCATGCCGTTTTCTGATGCAGTCATCCCTGTCAACTCTGCAAGAGTATAGTCATGTGTACCTCCGGGATTGCCCGTCAAAGCCAATAAATCCGTATCATGCATGACAATAAACTGACCATCCTTTGTCTCCTGAACATCCATCTCAATGTAGTCTGGTTTGAGCTGAGAGGTTTTCTCTAGGGCTTCAATAGAGTTCTGGACAGCATTGCCGTCATCGACACCTCGGTGAGAAATGGTAACCGGCAGAGTGTCAAAGGGAAAGTAGAGGGCAAGCGCTCCTTGGGTACCGAACACCAGACCAGATACGAGCAAAATGGCTAGTCGAAGGTGATGACGGAGGCGTTTACGGCGGTAGATTGGGAGTTGTTTTCCTGTTAAAAGGCTGACAAATCCCATCATGAAGAGCGCGACTACTCCGTAGTAGGCTAATTTTAGAAGTGCGTAACAGACAACTGCCAGCCAGTAAGAAGTACTTGGTACAAAATGCTCTGCTAACAGTTGCACAAGATAGAATAGTCCTCCTACTCCTGTAAATAGGAGAACTGGAAAAGTGATCAACCAAATTAGACGGAACAATGAACCGATTTGCTTTCTGCCTCTGGTCTTCTCCCAAGAATAAGCGATAGACTCCTTCACACCCCTGTGTTCAAAATAAATGTTTGGCAGAGCGTACATGAAGCGTGCCGCAAGCCAAAAGAACAAGAGGAGGAAGACCAAAATCAATATTCCTAGCCAGACTGTATTGGATAGGTAATCTACGATAAATTGGGGCACTACGATTTTATTAAAATAATAGATATTTAATACCCGGCGTAAAAATGGGAGAAGAATAACTGAGTAAAAGAGCAGAAATAGAACCTTTGGTAGGCTACTGTGACGGATAATCGCCACCATACTATCTCGTACATCCCGTAAATAGTCGGGGAGGTGCTTGACTTTTTCATCCAACAGTTGCCAAACCCCTGTGAACAATAGAGCTAATTCTAGGTAGGCAATGGCAATGTTGACAAAAAAGAGGAGAATAAACAAGCCTGTCACGAGCAGATTTTCAGCAAACACCGACAATAAATTCGTCGGTGAAAGGTAGGCATGCCCTGTCATAGCTAAGAGTCCCTCAGAAATCCATGAATTGAGCGGTATCCAAACAAATTCCATAAAGGTAAACAGGGTAAAGAAGAGCAAAAGAATCTTGTCTAGGTTGTAATATATTTTTTGAAATTCACGTTGTATCTTTTTCATGATTCTAGTGTCCCATATTCTAGCAAGAATTGCAAGCCTTCATCAAGGATGAAAGATTGAGAAAGTAATGGATGGAGTATAGAAAAAAACAAGTTCCTAAGTGGAGCTTGATTTCTTACTTTTGATTTGCTTTCCTATTTCCAGGCTCGGGCTGAAACAGTCTCTTCCCAGACTGTTTCACTCCCCCGGACCTTTATTCGCTCTCTTGTTTCCAAGCTCATGATAAAAAGGTCCCCCGGACCTTTTTATTTCCCAAACAAACGTGCAAAGAAGCCTTTAGCTTGCACTTCTTCTGCCTGTGCTTTAACTTCGTCCAATTCCAACTTGAGAACTTCCTTATCGGCCATAGCTTTTAGTGTCAATTGCTGTTGCTGATCTAACTGTTTATCCTTCTCAGCAATCTGCACATCTTTGACCTTGAGTTGTTCATCTTTTTCGGCAAGTTGCTTATCTTTGGCTTTTAATTGACTATATAAGCGGATGATTTCAGCATTTTTCTCGTCAACTAAAATTTCCATCAATTCACGATGCTTGACTTCATCGCTAATCGGCTCATCTTCAAAAATGGTTGTTTTGTAGATTTCTTCCAACTTAATCAAGCCAGCACGGTTTACAACGGTCACACCCTTGTCATTTTTATCTACAAATTCTTCAGGAAGTGATTTGACACGATTATTCATAGCCTGCCGGCTCACTCCTAAAATTTCAGCTAACTCACTGACTGTTTTTTCGATTCCCATAATATCCTCGGTACTTACATTTCTCATAGTTTGTATCATTAAAATATTACCACAGAACCCTATCCCTGTCAAATCTAGGGGAATTTTCTTACCAAGCATTAGTGGATAATCACAAACCTCAAAAGCATCCTATCTCAATGCAATGTTATGTAGAAACGAAATATACATTCTATCTAATGAAACCATTTCTAACACTCACTTGCTTGAACCAATATCCAGATTTTTTGACGGTACGCTTCTGAGTTTGGAGGTCAAGTGAGACCAAACCGTATCGGTTTTTATAGGCATTTAACCAAGACCAGCAGTCAATAAATGTCCAGACCATATAGCCCTTACAGTTCGCCCCTGCATCAATACCTTGATGGAGCTGAATCAAATGGTCTTCCATGAAGTTAATCCGATAGTCATCCTGAATCATGCCATTTTCTTCAAAAACATCCTCCCCTTCAAAACTCCCATGCCGTTCTCAGTTACCAACCATTCGATATTCCCATAGTTTTCCTGGATATTTTTGGCAATGTCGTACAGCCCTTCTTCATAAATTTCCCAGCCTCTATGGGGATTGATTTTCTTGTCAGGCTTATCATAAGGCTGGAAATATTGGGATAGGAAAGTAGCTTCTCCGTTCCATCCATCTTCTGAAGGAGCCTGCACGCGCAGGGGCTGGTAATAATTTACTCCCAGGAAGTCAACCCTATTTTCTCTGATAATGGTCAATTCCTCCTCTGTCACTTCTGGACACAAGCCGTTTTTTTCAAGGATGTCAACCAGTTCCCTCGGGTATTGTCCCAAAACAGATGGATCCAAAAAGCTTCTCGTTTGAAATAGCTCAGCAAGCCGCGCTGCCTGTAAATCTTCTGGACTCTGACTTCTTGGATAGGCAGGAGTAAGATTGAGAACAATGGAAATTTTGTGGTCTGGGTGTAGTTGGTGACAGGCCCGAACAGCCAAAGAACTAGCCAGTTGAGTATGATACGCTACGACCACAGCTGCCTCTGCATCCACCTTGCAAGGATAATGATAGCTTCCTAGATAGCCACATTCTACTGGAACAATGGGTTCATTAAAGGTAATCCAATGATCCACCAGATCTCCAAAGAGGCTGAAACACTGGCGAGCATAAGCCTCGGCCCAGACAATCTCCTTGTTTTCCCAGCCCCCCTTTTCCTGTAAGACATAAGGCAAATCGAAATGATAGAGATTGACCAAAAGCTTTATCCCACGCTTTCGAATACCTGCAAATACAGCCCTATAAAACTCCACAGCTTGCGGATTGACCTCACCTATCCCTTCCGGAATCAGACGTGACCACTGTATAGAGGTGCGAAAAATACTATGACCTGTTTCCACCAACAAATCCAAATCTGACTGGAAATGTTCATAGAAAGTCGATGTTTGTTCTGGTCCTATTTGCTGGTGAAAAAGCTCAGGTTCCTGATTGTACCAGTAATCCCAGTTATTCCACCCCTTTCCATCACCAGCTACGCTTCCCTCACTTTGAGGCCCTGAAGTGGAGGAGCCCCACAAAAAACCTTCTGGAAAACGATACTCTCTTTGCTCAGTTACCATTCTTCTACCTACTTTCTTTCATACTACAGACGGAATTGTTAGAACCTGGATTCACAATGCAGCTTCCACAAAAATACTTTGCTTGTACGTACAGGATCTTGATAAAAACTAATTTCCCTTAGTTTAAGTATACTCCCCTATCCCGTCAATGGTCTTCCGCAATTTCAAGAAAAAACTCCACAAATCATAGCAAAGACTCAAACTACTTTCTTGATGAAAATATGATACAATAAAGGCATGAATACAGTAGATACCATTATTATCGGAGCGGGGCCTACTGGCATGATGGCCGCCATTTCTTCCAGCTTTTACGGTAAGAAAACCCTGCTCCTCGAAAAAAACAAGCGTTTGGGCAAGAAACTGTCTGGCACAGGTGGCGGACGCTGCAATGTGACCAACAACGGCACACTGGAAGACCTGCTGGCTGGCATTCCCGGCAATGGCCGCTTTCTTTACAGCGTCTTTTCTCAGTTTGACAACCATGACATCATGAATTTCTTTCAGGAAAATGGGGTCAAGCTCAAGGTGGAGGACCACGGCCGTGTCTTTCCGACCACCGACCGTTCCCAGACCATTATCAAGTGCCTGGAGATGAAGATGCTGGAAAATGGCGTGGACATCCGCACAGGGACTGAAGTCGTGTCCGTTCGCAAGATTGACGACCTCTTCCATGTCAAGACCAGCGAGGAGACTTTTACAGCACCCCAGCTGATTGTCACCACTGGCGGCAAGACCTATCCCTCCACTGGCTCGACTGGCTTTGGCCACGACATTGCCCGCCACTTCAAGCTGGAAGTCACGGAGATTGAGGCCGCTGAAAGCCCTGTTCTGACTGACTTCCCCCACAAGAAGCTCCAAGGCATTTCCCTGGACGACGTCACCCTGACCTGCGGCAAGCACGTCATCACACACGACCTGCTCTTTACCCACTTTGGCCTGTCGGGACCCGCTGCCCTTCGGCTGTCTAGTTTTGTCAAAGGCGGCGAAACCGCATTTCTCGATGCTCTGCCAACCCATTCTGAACAAGATTTGTTTGAGCATTTAGAAGCCAACAGGGAAAAATCCGTCAAGAATGCCCTCAGAGAACTCATGCCAGACCGCCTAGCCGACTTTTTCGCTGAAAACTATGATGGCAAGGTCAAACAAGTTTCCAAAAAAGACCTGACTGAACTGGTCACCCTCCTCAAAGCCTTACCTATCAAGATTACAGGCAAGATGTCCCTGGCCAAGTCCTTTGTGACCAAGGGTGGTGTCGACCTCAAGGAAATCAATCCCAAAACCTTGGAAAGCAAGAAAGTCCCAGGGCTCCACTTTGCAGGCGAGGTCCTGGACATCAACGCCCACACCGGCGGCTTTAACATCACCTACTGTCTTGCAACTGGCTGGGTGGCAGGAAGTTCCTACTCTTCGTAAATCAAACTCAGACGTTGTTGACTTGATTTGATGAGTGTAAAGCTCCAGTGGAGCTTTACAGCCTGCTACCCGAAAATAAAAGGTAGCAGCGTTCTATCTACATCTGGTGTCACGAACTACGTTCGCCCTATCTCCAACCTCCAAAGGTTCCCCAAACCTTTTTGTAGCGAACTTTGTTCGCCTTATCTCCAACCTCCAAAGGTTCCCCGAACCTTTTTGTAGCGAACTTTGTTCGCCTTATCTCCGACCTCCAAAGGTTCCCCGAACCTTTTTGTAGCAAACTTTGTTCGCCTTATCTCCAACCTCCAAAGGTTCCCCGAACCTTTGGAGCTAGTCTGAGCTCGATTTCCTTTGAGTAGTACACTACTAATTATTTAATGACTGAAAAATTCAAGCAAAGCGTGCTTGAATTTTTTTGTTTATTGTTGTATGATAATTACATAACAATATAACAAAAGGAGATTGGCTATGCAACTGAAACTTTCTTCTATTTCCAAAAAATTTGACCACAAGATTATTCTGGAGGATGCTAGTTTTCAATTTGAACAAGGCAAGATTTACGGCTTGCTAGGACGGAACGGGGCTGGTAAAACAACCTTGTTTAACTGCATTGCCCGAAATCTGACCTTGGATAGTGGCTCGATTCAGTTTGTAAAAGGCGAAGAAACATTTGACTACGATAATACAGACATCGGTTTTACCCAGACCTATCCACAATTACCTGCTTTTATGACTGCCTACGAGTTTGTCCGATTCTATATGGACATTCACAAGGATAAACTCAAATCTCCTCGCAGTCCAGAAGAATGGCTAAACTTGGTCGGTATTGGAGAAGAAGACCAGCATCGCCTGCTCAAGGATTTTTCACACGGTATGCAGAACAAGGTCCAGTTGCTTCTGTCTTTGATTGTCCAGCCACCTGTCCTTCTCTTAGATGAGCCGCTGACTTCCTTTGACCCTGTGGCTGCCCACGAGTTTAAGCAGCTAATTCGGGAAGCCAAAAAGGATTCCGTCATTATATTTTCCACCCATATCTTACAACTGGCTCAAGACCTCTGTGATGAGATTGTTTTGCTCCATCACCAAGAATTGCAAGCAGTTCCGAGCGACAAACTTCACGACCCTGACTTCGAACAGGAAGTGGTTGCCTTGCTGACAGCAGATTAGGAGAAACCTATGAAAACAATATTACGTTATTCTTGGTATCAGGAAAAATATAACCTCTATCGGTCAGTCAACGGATTTTTCTACTATCTACGGAAACTGCCACTTGTGGGAAAGAGCATTCCAGAAAGTATTTTCAAGTCTTACAGCTTTAAGTCTGGTCTCTTTTTGGTCCTGCACATCCTCTCCATCCCCAGTCGCTTTCTGGTCAAGGGAATTTGGTTGCTCTTTCATTTCTACCATGCTTCTTTCTGGATGAATATGCTAGTCAACGGGGAGCTGACCTTTTGGAAAATTCTCCCAAACACTTGGCTCCTTGGCTTTATGTTCTGGCTTTTGTTTGTCGGACTAAGCTATCGTTTGGGGAAGAGCTTAGACCCTGTTATCTCTAAAGCAGATCGAGAATTTATGCAGAATTTCAGCCTGTCACAATCCAGCTTTCTTCAAAGCCAACTTTTTATCGAGCCTATCCTAACCACTATTTACTACCTGCCAGCCTTAACCATTTTTTGCATGATAACCAAGGAGTGGTTAGTTTTTCCCATTGGTTTGATGACAGTGCTGGCAGGTCATCTAGCTGGCCATGCCCTCAATCGTCTGCTCTTTGAACGTCGTATCTTTTCCCGTCGCAATTTGTGGCATTCTTGGCTATGGCTCATGATTATTTTTGTTTTATATGTTCTAGCTATCGTCTTCCGTAATAAGCTCTCACTAGGAATGCTCGTCCCTATCCTACTTATCCAACCCCTTTTAATTTGGTGGGGCTATAGCTACTTGAAGCAACAAACCAACCACCTAGACTATCTTTCCTACTGTATGGACGAGTCCTTGCAAATAGATAAGAAGATTTTTGAGATGACCAAGGGCAATGAATATACTCGCCAGGGTTTGCAGATGCAGGCAGAGCTCAGCACAGAAAAGGGAAAAGACCTATCCCACCTGTCTGGCATGACCTACCTAAACGCTCTGCTATTTGACCGCTACAAAAAAATCCTCTATAAGAAGGTGCGGAACTGGGTCTTGGCAGTAGGGGTGATTCTGGCAGCTCTGGAGGGGATTCGTTACTTTTTAGAGCCGTTTACCTTTACGGAAGCCTACTTGCTCCAATTCCTACCGCTTTCCTTCATGATTATGTATGTAGCTTCGTCGGGTAAGGTGGTCGCTCAAATGGTCTTTGTCAACTGCGATATTTCCATGCTTCACTATCCCTTCTATCGAGAAGCTAAGACTATTATCGCTGGTTTTAACTACCGATTTTTGCAGACCTGCAAGCTCAACCTGATTTTTGCGACCTGCCTCTTTTTGGCTATCATGGTACTGGGGCGGTTTGCTTTCAGCTTGGAAACCATTCTTCTGACCGCACTGCTCCTACTGAGTTTGACAGCCCTCTTTTCCTTCCACGATCTCTTTATCTACTATATCCTCCAGCCTTTTACCAATGACATGGATGTGGTCAATCCTGTCTATAAATTTCTCAGTGGTGCTCTCTACTGGGTGGCCTATCTCAACACCCGAATCAATGTAGGCAGCCACACCTATATCCTGCTGGTTTCCCTGGCTATGATTGCCTATGTTAGCATCGGTTACTGGATTTTATTGAAAAAAGCTCCGCAGACTTTTAGATTGAAAGCATAAAAACAGCCTCTCGCAAGAGAAGGCTGTTTTTTAGGTATGACGAGCATGTCGTATCAAAAAAAATCCAAAGTCGAATGACTTTGGATTTTGGGGTTTCGATAGATAATAACTGATACCTACCAATCATAGTGAGGGAATTTCCTTGCTATAAAAGAGTATCATACTACTATCTTATAGGAAAATTGCGGCTTCCAAAAGAGTTCTGAGGAAGAGCTTATCTTAAGCTTCTTCATCTCTTCTTCTCTTTGCTGCAAGAAGTGCTAATCCGAGTCCAAGAGCTACTAATCCGAGTGAAGTTGCTGAACTTGCTTCCTCACCAGTATTCGGTAATTGCTTAGCTTTCTTCTCAACATTATTAGCATTTGTAGTAACTGATTTAACTTTCACTCCTGCTGCAGAATTATTTTCGTCTACTGCCACAACTTCAGCTTCTGCTGAATCAGAACTATTTCCAACCTCGTCTTTAGAGTATGCTGTAACAACTGTACCTGACTTAACAACAGAACCTGGAACGATTACTTGCCCAGTCACAGGGTCCACAATCACCACTGTATTACTTGCTGTCCATAAACCATCCGTACCTTTCGTAACAACTACAGTTTGCGGCTTACCATTGTTATCTACGTATGAAACAACAATCTCAACAGCTTTTTCAGACGGTACAATCACAATATTACCTTTGCCATCATTTGCGACCGTAGGAGCAGTTTTATCTGCCTGCTTCACAACTTCTACTGGGGATAGCAAATCAATAGTTCCATCTGGATATTTAATTGTCACTGAAGCATCCTTAGAAACATTAATCTCTGTTCCTTCTGGGAGGTTATTGTTCTCTTTAAGGAATGCCTTGATACGAGCAATTTCTTTTTCAGTCAAGTTATTTGGATCAACCACTGGTGTTACTTTCGCAGCTGGTTTAATTAGAGCTGCCATTGGAAGTTTGATTTTTTCCAACTCTTGATGAGTTCTAACACCATTGATTAAAGCAATCACTTCGTCAACAGCTTTATCAATTTCAGATTTAGCCGCTTCCTTAGCTGCATCTGTCAAGTTCGGATTGGAGTCAATGGCTGACTTAGCAGCGTCGGATTCTTTAGCAATCTTGTTCTTAGCATCTTGTTTCGCTGCGTCAAGAACATCTTTGGCGATTGCGCCTACGCCTTTATCCTCGGCTGATTGTGCGTCGGATGGACTTGTTGAGGCATCAATTGCTTCTGTCGCAGCTTGAGCATCTGCATCTACCGCTTTCTTAGAAGCTTCCTTCTCTGCATCTGTCAGGTTCGGATTGGCATCAATTGCTGACTTAGCTGCATCAACTTCTTTACCAATCTTGTTCTTAGCATCTTGTTTCGCTGCGTCAAGAACATCTTTGGTGATAGCGCCTACGCCTTTGTCCTCTGCCGATTGCGCTTCGACTGGACTTGTTGAAGCATCAATTGCTTCTGTCGCAGCTTTAGCATCAGCATCTACCGCTTTCTTAGCTGATTCCTTCTCTGCATCTGATAAGTTCGGATTGGCATCAATTGCTGACTTAGCGGCGTCAACTTCTTTAGCAATCTTGTTCTTAGCATCTTGTTTCGCTGCGTCAAGAACATCTGTAGCGATAGCTGACACGCCTTTATCTTCCTCGGCTTGAACTGCATCTGGAGTTGATGCCTTAGCAACTGCGTCTGTCGCAGCTTGGGCAGCTGTATCTACCGCTTTCTTAGCAACTTCTTTCTCTGCATCCGATAAGTTCGGATTGGCATCAATTGCTTCTTTAGCTGCATCAACTTCTTTGGCAATCTTGTTCTTAGCATCTTGTTTCGCTGCGTCAAGAACATCTTTGGCGATTGCGCCTACGCCTTTATCTTCCTCAGATTGAACTGCATCTGGAGTTGATGCCTTAGCAATTGCGTCTGTCGCAGCTTGGGCAGCTGTATCCACTGCTTTCTTAGCTGATTCCTTCTCTGCGTCTGTCAAGTTTGGATTGGAGTCAATCGCTGACTTAGCGGATTCTGCCTCTTTAGCAATCTTGTTCTTAGCATCTTGTTTAGCGGCTTCAAGCTCACCATCTTTCACAAGTGAAGTCAACCCATCAATCGCAGCCTTATCTGCAATTTTCTGTGTTTCTTTAGCTTTTTCAAGATCTGCTAGGGCTTGTGTTTTTTCTGCTTCTTGTGTAGCCTTAGTTGCATTGTCATGAATGGTTTCTAAAGTTTTTGTCACAACGTCAGTTAGCTTTTTAATTTCGGCTTGCTTATCTTCATCTGACAAGTTTGGATCTTCCTTGATAGCTTTGAGCGTATCTTCTGCAAGCTTCTCTACTATTCTAGTTGCTTCTTCTTCTTCCGTTCGGATTGCTTCCTTAGCTAATTCTTTATCCTTAGCCAATTCAACTGCATCTCTAGCTTTTTTACCCGCATCGGTCAAGCTCTTTTCGCCAGCAAGTGCAGCCACTTTCGCATCTTCTGCAGTAGTAGCTTTATGAATCTCATTTGTTGCTACCCTAGCTGCGTCTTCAAGCTCTGCTTTTCCTTTATCTACAACATCTTGAAGAGCCTTCTTAGCGATTGCTTTCTCCGCATCAGTCATAGTTGACGCATCAATGGCTTTTTCTGCTTCTGCTTGCTTATCTTCGAGCTTTTTGATTTCATCTGCCAACTTAGCAGCAACGGCACCTTTAGCATCTGCCTTAGCAGTAATCAAATTGATAGCTGCTACACCTTTGTCCTCTTCTACTTGAACTGCATCTGGAGTTGATGCTTTATCAATAGCGGCTGTCGCGGCTTGAGCATCGGTATCTATTGCTTTCTTAGCTGATTCCTTCTCTTCTGGAGTCAAGTTTGGATTAGCGTCAATAGCTGACTTAGCGGCGTCAACTTCTTTAGCAATCTTGTTCTTAGCATCTTGTTTCGCTGCATCAAGAACGTCTTTGGCGATTGCGCCTACGCCTTTATCTTCCTCAGATTGAACTGCATCTGGAGTTGATGCCTTATCAATTGCGTCTGTCGCAGCTTGGGCAGCTGTATCCACTGCTTTCTTAGCTGATTCTTTCTCTGCTTCTGACAAGTTTGGATTAGTATCGATGGCTGACTTAGCGGATTCTACTTCTTTAGCAATCTTATTCTTCGCGTCTTGTTTCGCTGCATCGAGAACATCTTCTGCAATGGCTGCAACACCTGCATCCTCTTCTTTTTGAACATCTGCTGGGCTGGTTGCAGCTGAAATAGCATCGTTAGCTTTGGCTACTTCTGTATCTACCGCTTTCTTAGCTGCGTCTTTCTCCACTTCTGACAAGTTCGGATTGGAGTCAATAGCTTCTTTAGCAGCTGCTGCATCTTTGGCAATCTTGTTCTTAGCATCTTGTTTCGCTGCGTCAAGAACATCTTTGGCGATTGCGCCTACGCCTTTATCTTCCTCGGCTTGAACTGCATCTGGTTTTAGTGCCTTATCAATAGCATCTGTTGCAGTTTGGGCATCTGTATCTACTGCTTTCTTAGCAGCTTCCTTAGCTTCATCTGACAAGTTCGGATTGGAGTCAATAGCTTCTTTAGCGGCTGCTGCATCTTTAGCAATCTTGTTCTTAGCATCTTGTTTCGCTGCGTCAAGAACATCTTTGGCGATTGCGCCTACGCCTTTATCTTCCTCGGCTTGAACTGCATCTGGTTTTAGTGCCTTATCAATAGCATCTGTTGCAGTTTGGGCATCTGTATCTACTGCTTTCTTAGCAGCTTCCTTAGCTTCATCTGACAAGTTCGGATTGGAGTCAATAGCTTCTTTAGCGGCTGCTGCATCTTTAGCAATCTTGTTCTTAGCATCTTGTTTCGCTGCGTCAAGAACGTCTTTAGCAAGTGCAGCTACACCTTTATCCATTTCTGTCTGAACTGCGTCTGGGGTTGTAGCTTCATTAATTGCAGTTTTAGCCTTGTCAAGATCTTTTTGAACATCTTCAAGTGCTTTGTCTACTTGTTCTTTAGTCAAGTTTGGATTTTTTGCAATATCCTCTTTAGCTCTGGCTGCATCTTTCTCGAGCTGATTTAAAACATCTCGTTTAGTAGCTTCAAGCTCACCATCTTTCACAAGTAAATTCAACTCATCAATCGCAGCCTTATCTGCAATTTTCTGTGTTTCTTTAGCTTTTTCAAGATCTGCTAGGGCTTGAGCTTTTTCTGCTTCTTGCGTAGCCTTATCTGCATTGTCACGAATGGTTTCTAAAGTTTTTGTCACAGCGTCAGTTAGCTTTTTAATTTCCGCTTGCTTATCTTCATCTGACAAGTTTGGATTTTCCTCGATAGCTTTGCGCGTATCTTCTGCAAGCTTCTCTACTGCTTTAGTAGCTTCTTCTTCTTCCGTCCGGATTGCTTCCTTAGCTAATTCTTTATCCTTAGCCAATTCAACTGCATCTCTAGCTTTTTTACCCGCATCGGTCAAGCTCTTTTCGCCAGCAAGTGCAGCCACTTTCGCGTCTTCTGCAGTAGTAGCTTTATGAATCTCATTTGTTGCTACCCTAGCTGCGTCTTCAAGCTCTGCTTTTCCTTTATCTACAACATCTTGAAGAGCCTTCTTAGCGATTGCTTTCTCCTCATTAGTCATAGTTGACGCATCGATAGCTTTTTCTGCTTCTGCTTGCTTATCTTCGAGCTTTTTGATTTCATCTGCCAACTTAGCAGCAACGGCACCTTTAGCATCTGCCTTAGCAGTAATCAAATTGATAGCTGCTACACCTTTGTCCTCTTCTACTTGAACTGCATCTGGAGTTGATGCTTTATCAATAGCGGCTGTCGCGGCTTGAGCATCGGTATCTATTGCTTTCTTAGCTGATTCCTTCTCTTCTGGAGTCAAGTTTGGATTGGTGTCAATCGCTTTCTTAGCTGATTCTGCTTCTTTGGCAATCTTGTTCTTAGCATCTTTCTGAGTAGCTTTAAACTCTTCTGCATCAATAGCCTTCACTCCATTGCTTGTCGCTGTGTCAACTTCGGCTGGAGTTGACGCCTTATCAATAGCGGCTGTCGCCACCTTAACCGCGTCTTCTACTGCCTTCTTAGCTACATCTTTCTCTTCTGGAGTCAGATTCGGATTGGCTTCAATGCCTTTCTTCGCATCGTCTGCTGCTGCTTGAAGTTCTACTTTGGCAAGATCTTTGTCAGCTTTATCCTCCACTGCTTGAACTTTTTCTGGGGTAGGTTGCGATAAAATGTCAGATTCGGCGTTATTAACAAGCTCATCTACCTTAGCAATAGCTTTTGCTTTCTCTTCCGGAGTTAAGTTTGGATTAGCATCAATAGCTGCCTTAGTTTCTTCGCTATCTTTTTCAAGCTTATTCAAAGCATCAAGTTGGGCTGCGTTAATAACATCTTCATTGTATGCAATTTCCGCTTCGTCAATTGCTGCCGTAATTTCTTCAGTATCTTCAGCATTATTAATCTTCTCAATTGCAGTTTCTTTAATTGCGTTAATGTCATCAAAGTACGCTTTTTTATCTTCTTCTGACAAGTTCGGATTATTGTTAACTTTTTCCAACGCATCGGATGCTTTGTTTTCAACTTCTGCTTTAGCTCGCTCTTGTTCCTTCGTCCAATCAATAGATTTTTCGCCTACTGCTTCTGCATTGTCCAGACTAATCTCACCATTAGTCTTAGCGTCATTGATTTCTGAAACAGTCGTAGCTTTATCAATTTTTTCTTTAGCTTCTATCGCCTTGTTGTCTAAGTCTTTCAAAGCATCCCCAGCAACGGCAGTAACAGCAGCCTTAGCAGCCTGTTTCTGTTCTTCTCTCAAAGAAATGTTATTATCAATTTCAGCAATTGCTACATCCCGTTTTGCTTCGAGCTCTTTGATTACCTCAGCCAACTTATCGTCAATCGCCTTTTTAGCTTCTATCTGAGCCAAATCTTTTTGATTAACCTTGAACGACACATTCACTGTATCCGTCGAATTATCTGGATAAGCCACAGTTACTGGAACAGTAATATCAACTTCTTGACCAGCAGGGGCTTTAACAGAGACTTCACCTGTCTCACTTACTGAAATTTCATAACCAAGTGCTTGTTTTTCAGATAAGAATTTTTGCTCCACTGCATAAGCCGTACCTGCAGGTGCTGTCGTCGCTACGTTTGTCTTCTGACCATCAACCACTTCCTCTTTTGTGAAGGTGATTGGTTGTGTCGCTGCTGCACCACTTCCTGGTACCAAGCTAGTATTCTCGTCAGCTTTAGCTGTCAAGACATCTGAATATTTAGGAATGATAACCTTGACTGTCACATCCTTGTATACATTTGATGCTGTTACAACACGAACTTTTACATCATATTCGCCTGGTTCAGTTGGAACTTTTTGATTTGGTGCCAATTCTACACTACTGTACATTGTTGTGTCTGCTAAAACTTCTTGGTTCCCAGAACCTGTAATCACTTCAACTTTGGCAAGAATTTCTTCTTTTGTCGGAAGTTCGCCAGCTTGTTTTTCCAACACATTTGTATTGTTTGTAAATCTTGTATCTAGCAAGCGAGTAACGTGACGTTTATCTCCGTCAACATTGACAGCTACAAACTCCATATTGCCTAAAGAATCTGTTACTCCAAAGGAACGTCTATAGACACCAAGTTTCTCCTCTGTTGGAGTACCTGTTGCATAGGCAACTGCTGTATTCGCTGTAGTACCATTTTCTTTAGTAATTTCAATGCCACTAATTGGGGTCTCAACATTATTTGGAGATTGATAGAATGTAATTTTATCTACACCATCCTTATCCTCAACCGTTAGCATCTTAACCTTGTTGCTTCCATCAACTGTTTGGATAGGAGAATTTCTAAATAGATATGTATCTACCTTTTCAACTTCTTTCGTACGTGTGTCATTTACTGGTACCCAGTTATAGATTGTCTGACCGTATTGGTTAGTTGTCTTAACTTTGATTTCGTAGTTTCCACCTGCTGGTAGGGTATTTAGGGTTGTTGCCGAAAGAATTTTCTCTTCTGTTTCTCCTTTTAAGCGGTAGCCTACGATTTCACGAGTGTACTCAGATGTAGGAACAGTGAGTGATGGGTTCACATCTCTGCCTTTACTTGTTGTATCAATTGTCAGCTTGCCAAAGATCTTAGCATCTGTCAAGTCTGACGCCGTTGCAACTGTTAAATCTGTATTATCAGCTCGTTTATCCGTATAAGCAATAACATAGAATGGGTTACTGTATGATACATTTCCTTTGGCATCTGTCATCTTAACGATACGTGAATAGAGACCACCTTGACCATACGGGAATTCACCAGTCAGACGACCTTGGGCATCAAAAAGAAGTTCACCGCTGTGTTCCTTTCCTATATTCCCAGTTTCCACAGAAATTGGATCGCTACCATTAGTAACCATTGAGCCTGAATTCCCTGCTTCATATGCAGTGATGTTTCCTGGGACTCCATATGTAAGCGCTACAGCATCACCCTCTGGATCTGTTACAAGGAAGGATTTAGTTGCATTTGCTGGTACAAAATCTGGTGCCGCTGTATCACCTTTTTCTAATTCAGTCGTTCCTTCAACATTACCAAAAACATGGAGAACTTCATATTGGCGATTATCACCCTTCTTAGCAGCAAGTCCTGAGTTCACCCCAATTGTCGGCATGGTTGCAGGTGCATTTGTTACACTAGCATTCAGCGCCTCCGGCAAGATTTCAGCTGCACGGTTTTCTACGTCCGCGCGAACTGCTTCGATTGGTTCCTTGGGTTCTTCTTCCGTTTTAGTCTCATTTCCAAGGTCTTGGTTAGCTGGTGCTACAGCTGCCTCTGCTTCTGTCACTGTGTTAGCATGAACAACTGGGCTGTTTGCGATTGCTCCTCCCAAAATAACGTTTGCAATGACTGCCGAAGCTAGACCAAAGCTAAATTTACGAAAAGAAAAACGTTGTTCTTTTCTGAACATATCTTTATAAGACATGATATCCTCCTATATTTTACTGGCGAATGCCATCATTTCTGGTTCTTGTAACACCATGTACAAAAACACACCTCCTGCTTTAAAAACTTAGCAGAAGGATACCCAGTAGATTATTTATTTTAAAGTAGACAGAATATTTTCATCCAGAGTATATAAAATTTCTACTTGAATACCGTCACCATTATACTCCTTATGCCTCAAAGATACAAGAAAAAATCTGTTATTTTTGAGTTTTTTTTGAAAAATTTACTGAAAATCTATCATATTTATATAAAGGAAAACAAATATCGTGTAAATAGCCTACTTTAAAAGGCAATTCAATTACATTTTAAACAAACCATAACTAGTTTTGAGTTGTTCAACGGTACCAAAAACCGAGCGACAAAAACCCTGTGGTACTGCGATTTACTTCTCAAAAATTGTTTGAAATAGGAAATAATGTCTTTCCCACTCACATTTCCCTTACCAGATCTCCAAAATCGCTTGCCAGACCAGTGTCAACACAGTCACTCCCAGCCAGCAAACCAGACCAACCATGAGAGCTGCTTTGCCATTTTTCACCAAGGCAAACACATTTGTCCGCAAACCAATCGCCACCATAGCCATACAAATGAAAAATTTAGAGAGGGACTTCAGCGGAGCAAACCAATCTGCCCCTATACCAAATCCACCCGCTATCGTTGTGATTAGACTAGCTAAGATAAAATACAAGATAAAGGTCGGAAAACCTGTCAGGAGGGACTTCTTATCTGCCTTGAGACCCTTTCCTCGGGTTTGCCAAATTGCTAAGACTGTTGTAATCGGGATAATGGCTAAAGTTCGTGTTAACTTAACCGTCACTGCCGTGTCCAAGGTCTGACTGCCTAGACCATATAAGCTATCCCAGGTCGAAGCCGCTGCTGTCACAGAGGAGGTATCATTGACCGCCGTTCCGGCGAACATTCCAAAGGCCTGACCCGAATCTGTCGAAAACCCAAGCCACGTTGCTAAAGTCGGAAAGACCAAAGCTGCCAAGACATTAAAAAGAAAGATGACCGAGATAGCTTGTGCCACATCCTCATCATCTGCCTGAATAATGGGAGCTGTCGCCGCAATGGCTGACCCTCCACAAATAGAGGTACCAACGCCAATCAAGGTCGCCAGATGAGATGAAATCGGTAGCCATTTCCACATCAAAAATGCCAAAAACAAAGCGAAACTGATGGTTGAAAGAATAATTGGAAGAGACTGACGACCCACTGCCAAGACCGCTGATAAGTTTAATCCAAATCCCAAACAAATCACAGCATACTGTAAAATTTTCTTGGAAGTAAAGGTTAAGCCTGACTGAAATGCATTTTTACTTGAAAAATAGGGATACAGGCTCATCCCGATTAGAAGGGCAAAAACAGGCCCACCTACAAGTGGAAATAAATGACCTAACCACTGACCCGCCAAAGCCAAAAAGAAACAAAGTCCGACACCTTTGGCATTTTCCTTTACCATAAAAACCTCCTAAAATATCAAACGTAACACCGCGGTTGTAACAACACCAACCAAGACTGCTAAAAGGATATTTTTTGTTTTCAAAACCACAAAAAATGTCGGAAGAATAGCCAAGCTTTCCACAGGGAGAAAACTTGGCAAGGAGCCAACTTTCTCATCCATAATACTGGAGAGGGTCAATGCAAAAATGATAGTGATTGGCAAAAAGCTGAGGAATTTCACCAACTTTGGAGGGAGAGATTTATTTTGCGTCAGTACAAAAGGTAGGACACGTGGCACCCAAGTCACCAGCGCCGCCATCAGAATAATCAGTAAAATGTTAGTTTTTATCATCAATCATCACCCCCACAAAGCAACCTAATAGTGTCGCTAAGAGCACCGCCACATAGGACGACACCATCATAGACAGACCGATATAGGTCAGACCGACTGCCAGCAGAATTAAGCCAATTTTTTTCAGCGGAATGGTCCGAACCATAGCCTCTAACTGACCTGCAAAAATACCGACAAACATGGCAACCAAGGCAAAGTCCAATCCAAACTGCTCAGGATTTGGAATGAGACCACCAATCAGATTGCCGAGAGTCGTGAATGTAACCCAAGAGGCGTAGCTTGCAAAATTATTTCCGTACATCCATTCTGGAGTAATGGTATGATGCTCAATCTGCTTACGCAAAAGAACTGCATAGGATTCATCCGTCACAAAGGATCCTATCAAGATATTCGACCCTAAACGATTTCCTTGAAAAATAGTTGTCGCATGCAAGCACATCAGAAAATTACGCAGGTTGACAAAGAAAACGGTTACTGCAATGGATAACAAAGGCGCACCTGTAAAAATCATGGCACACATGACAAATTGAGCACTCCCGGCATAGATTAATAGGCTCATCAGCCCCATCTCCACAGTAGAAATGCCCGAATTGACCGATACGACTCCGCAGGCTAGACCAATACTGGCATAGCCTAATACAGTGGGAATGGCATCGCACATCCCTTCACGAAAAGCATATTTCTTCATTCATTATCTCCCTTCCCCTCACTAATTGATTGAAGAATTATTCTCTCATTTTCTCACATTGCAACTCGTTTTTCAAGAATTCTTATATCTAATACTCAATGAAAATCAAAAGTAGCCTAGGAAACGAAGCCGAAGATAGAACTGGAGTTCATCAAGGCAAGTTGATAACGGATAATTTTGATTTTCGAAGGGTATAAGTAGAGGTCTTGCCCTTATTGATATACTTTCTGCATAAAATAGACCCAGCCGATAGCTGGGCCTATGGATAGGGAGGCTACTGTTGTTTCTGGAGGATTATCAAATAAGAAGTAAAGTCCTTATTATCTCCAACATGGTCCCCATGTCGAATCGACAAACCTGTATGCATTAATTGGCTACCAGTATAAACTTCTCCATCAAGGTGATAGACCGCATCTTCTTCCAACCCACGCAAGCGTAAGCGTTGATAGGAAAGATTAGCAGTTGTCAACCGACGATAATAGCCCACGATGACTTGCTGACCATCCGAGGATTGGACCTGCCAAGCCGTTATTTCTCCATCGAATGGACTTTTCAGACGAGTAAAGATACCGTGTTGGAAAATCTCACGGTGAGCCTTGTAAAAGGCAATCTGTTCTTTCATCTCTTCCAACTCTTCTTGGCTACACTCAAACAAATCCAATTCATAGCCAAAACTTCCAAAGAATGCAACATTGGCACGTGTGTTTAGCGGAGTAGCTCGCCCCAACTGCTGATTTGGACTAGCTGACACATGACAACCCATACTATTTAAAGGATAGACCATGCTCGTCCCATATTGGATTTTCAAGCGTTCCATAGCGTCCGTATCATCACTAACCCAGGTTTGAGGTGCATAGTAGAGCATCCCCGGGTCAAATCTAGCTCCACCACTTGAACAAGATTCAAACAGAACCGTCGGAAAAGCTGCTATCAGGCTATCATATAAACGGTAGAGATTGAGAATATAGCGATGGAAGGTCTCGCCTTGCCGCTCCGCCTCCCGTGTACATGTAAAGACCTCTGTCATATAGCGATTCATATCCCACTTGATATAATCAATGTCATGCTCAGCCAACAGTCGATGGAGTTGGTCATGAATATTTTGATAAACATCCTCCCTCGACAAATCCAAGGTATATTGGTGGCGTCCGTGCGATTGACTATGCTGAGGATGATGGAAAATCCAATCTGGATGCGCTCGGTATAAATCACTATCCTTATTGACCATTTCTGGTTCAATCCAAAGTCCAAATTTCATTCCCATAGCATGAACTTGGTCAATAATCCCTGTTAAGCCACTTGGCAATTTCTCACGGTTGACCGTCCAATCTCCCAAGCCTGCTCGGTCATGGTTTCGCTTGCCAAACCAACCATCATCCATGACAAAGAGTTCAACACCAAGACCTGCAGCCTCTTTGGCCAAGGAAAGAATTTTTTCCTCATCAAAATCAAAGCTCATGGCTTCCCAGTTATTCAAGAGAACAGGCCGTTCTCTATCACGCCAATAGCCACGCACCAGGTGTTTTTGGAAAAGGCGGTGATAGGTTTGGCTCATGCCATTCAAACCATGCTCGCTATAAACCATAACGACCTCAGGCGTCTGGAACTCTTCTCCCTCATTTAATGTCCAAGAAAAACGTTCAGGATGGATTCCCATACTCACTCTCGTCTTTTGGAAAGAACTCACATCCACCTGCGCCAAAAAGTTTCCGCTATAGACGAGCGAGAAGCCCAGTACCTCTCCCTGATGCTCATCCGCATTTGGTCGTTTCAAAGCCATGAAGGGATTGTGCTCCGCACTACTAGCCCCTTTGAGACTATAAATAGACTGACAACCTTGATGAAGAGGCGATAATTGCAGATGCCGCTCGCGCCCCCAAGCCCCATCCAAATGCAACCAGTCATAGTCCATATCAGGCAGACAGAGTGTCATACTCAAGGCACGGTTCAAACAGACAGATTGTTCTCCGAGTTGTTCAAAACGAGCAGAGCGGGTCACCGCTGGATAATCTCGAAAAATCGTATAAGACAAGACCAGACGAGTCTGCGACTCTTCATCCAACAAATAAATATCCAAACTATCTGCCTGTCCCTCCTCATCCAGATAGAGATGAGGAAGCCCCTTCAAAGCCGATCGCCCAGCATAAATCGCATGACCTTGATAAACAAAGTGCGATAGGCTACTGCCGTCCTTCTGAACCAACTCAAAGGTCGGAGAAAAATAGTCCGTTGTACCATAACAAGCAAATTCAGGATTGGCATATTGGAGTGAGAAGAAACGGTCATCGTCTTCTACAAAGGAAGTCAAAGCACGATACTCATCTTCACGCACATACTGATAGGAAGCTGTTTCTGTTACACGCTTTCCATAATACAAACTACCAATATGACCATTAGGCAAGACCGTCAACACATAGCTAATAAACTCATTGTAAAGATGGAATTCCTTTGTCTTTTCATGAAAGATAATTCCCATTGTAGCCTCCTATAATTTTCCACCAGATGTCGCAATCCCTTGGATAAACTGCTTCTGGAATATCACATACAGTACCAACATCGGCCAAATAGCCAAAACACTTGCAGCCATGAGCTGAGGATAGTTAACAGCGTAAGCTCCCTGGATCTTAGAAAGTGCGCTAGACAGGGTAGCCTTGTCCGCTTCTGAGTTGATAATCAATGGCCACAACAAATCCTTGAAAGCAAACAAAGCCGTAAAAATCGCTAAGGCAATCAAGCCAGACTTGGCCAAAGGTAGCATAACCTTAAAGAAAGTCTGCCCGATATTACAACCATCCAATTTTGCAGATTCCTCCAATTCTTTTGGAAGACCCATGAAAAATTGACGGAGTAAGAATGTACCAAAGGCACTGACAATTCCTGGAAATACCAGAGCAAAAATCGTATTGCGCATACCAAGTTGGTCAATCATCAAATACTGAGGAATGACGAATAACTGAGGTGGCACCATCATTTGAAAGAGGACCAGACCAAACAAGAAATTCCGCCCAGGAAATTCCAAGCGAGCAAAGGCATAAGCTGCCATGGCTGAAAACATTACCGAGCTAAAGATACGCCATAACATCATCAAAATGGTGTTCAGATAGAGTATCGGAAAATTATTAGTTCGAATAGCCTCTGTATAATTGCTCACCATCCAGTTACTTGGTAAAAAGTGGAAAGGATTCATCTGAGTGGATTCGGTCACCGTTTTAAAGGACGTCAACACCATCCAAACAAATGGAATCAGCATGCCCAATGCCACTAAAATCAAGAAGGCATGCATCCAGATTGTTGATTTAAAAGCTGATTGTTTCACATGAACCTCCTTAACGGTAATGCACCCATTTTTTCTGTACCTTCATCTGAACGAAAGTAATGACAAGAATAATTAATAACAACAACATGACAATGGTGGAGCCATAGCCCTTATCCGAATATTTAAAGGAATTATTGTAAAACAGATAAACCAGAGATACTGTCTTATCATAGGCAGGACTACGAACATCCTCCATCATATAGATAACATCAAAGACTTGCATGGATTGAATGACACTGGTTACCACAACAAAGAACAGGGTTGGCGAAACCAATGGCAGGGTAATGGAGAAAAATTGCTTGGCTGGACTAGCTCCATCAATGCGAGCCGCCTCATAAAAATCCGTTGGAATTTCTTGTAAACCGGCTAAAATTAAAATCATGCTATAGCCAACCGTACTCCAAATTCCAATCAAAGCGATTGAGTATAGAGCAATCTTTGGATCTTCAATCCAGTTCACAGCACCCAGTCCCAAACGACGCAAGACATAGTTAATCAAGCCGAAGTCCGTATTGTAGAGCCATTTCCAAACCATGGTCACTGCGGCTGGTGCTGCCACCATAGGCAAGAAGAAAATGGTTCGATAAATATGCTTACCTTTAATCTTAGAATTAAGCAAAACTGCAAGCAACATGGCCAAGGCAACGGTAGCTGGAACAACTAGAATCGTATATTTCAAGGTATTCCATGTCGCCTGCCACACTTGCGCATCCCCTAACATTCGTTGGTAATTTGCCAAGCCGACAAAAATATCGCCTTTACCGAAATCTCCACTCTTATGGAAACTCATCTTCATGGTTTGGAAAATAGGAATAATATTGAGCACGATTAATCCAATAATGGTCGGTGCTACCATTCCCCATCCCCAAATTGCCTCATTTAAACTTCCTTTTTTTCGGAACATCTTATCCCCATCCTTCTTCATTTAATAAGAAGGTCCGGGGAAGAATCAACTTCCCAAGACCTCCTACCTATTTTTCAGTTGCTAATTCAGCATTCATCATATCAGTTGTTTCTTTGGCAGCTTCTTCAGTTGCTTTTTCTCCAAGATAAGCAGGTTTCAATAGCTCATAAGCCTTATCTTCCCACTTGATGGTTGTTTGTGAATATGGACGAATCTGTGCATAATCCACCATGTCAACATAATTCTTGATAGTAAAGTTTTTGTTTGAATCTACCCAAGTATCTGCCGCGCCTTTATAAGCCGAGATTGCCACACCAAGTGTTGCCTGCATTTCTTGTGCCTCTTTTGAGCTGAGGTACTCAACCCATTTCCAAGCAGCATCTGGATGTTTAGTAGTAGCAGCAATGGCATGACCCAATCCATTAAAGATGGTTGCACGAGTTCCATCTGGCCCTTTTGGCAAGACAGCTACATCAGCATTTTCACGAATGTAGTCATTAGCAGTGAAACCAGATAAATTCCAAGAACCGAAGACGCTCATAGCCACTTGACCGTTTTGGAATGCTTCGGCCCGCTCTTTATCTACTGTAATAGCCGGTGAAATTTTTTCTTTGACAAAGCTAAAGTAGTAATCCAAAGCCTCAATGGTCTTAGGATCAGCATAGCCTGATTTCAAATCATCAGTAATAACCTTACCACCATTTTGATAGATAAAGTTATAGTAGCCCTCTTGGTTACTCAAACCAGCACCGAAACCATACTGACTACCATCTGGCTTGGTCAATTTCTTCGCCACTTCTTTCAACTTATTCCAATCCCAAGTATCGTCTGGGTATGGAATACCTGCTTCGTCAAATAATTTCTTATTGTACCAAAGACCGATTGTATCGAAATCTTTTGGAATAGCGTACTGCTTACCATTTATATTGTAGATTTCATTCAAACCATCTGGGAAATTGGCTAGTTTAGCATCCTCACTCTTGGCTAAATATTCATCCAATGGCAATAGCATTTTATTGGAACCATAGCGATAAATCTCATTTGAATGCATCCAGAAGGTATCAGGCAATGAACCACCTGTCGCACCAGCTTCTAACATGGTCCAGTAGGAATCCCAGTCCGATACTTGAATATTGATTTTAATATCTGGATTCTTTTTCTCAAACTCATCCGCAATCTTTCTCAAACCAGGCTCTTGACCAGAATCCCAAATGGCATAGGATATTTCTGTCTTTCCTGAACTACTTCCTTCCGTAGTTTTGCTAGACTCAGTCGAAGTAGAACACGCTGCCAGCAGGCCTGCAGCCGCAAGCAAGGTAACATAGCGACCAATTTTCTTCATGATAATACTCCTTTTCTTTTGTCGAATACGTCGACGAACTTTGTTATTTCTACTACAACTATAACATGTAAGCGCTTTATAATCAAATAGGAATATTTGACATATTCCATATGATTTTGGGATATTTTTTAATTTTTTCAAATAAAATGTCACATTTACATATAAATATGCTATACTGATTGTAAGCCTTTACACTTTTGGTATGGAGAATACGATGAAAATACAACCTGAATTTTACGTCTTTAATAACCGATCCTATGTAGATTTTTACCCTATCCAATTTGGCATGGAAGCCTGTAAGCCACTTCACTCATTCGGCCCGACTATGAAACAACACTACCTGTTTCACTACATCATCTCTGGTTCAGGTACTTTTTACGATACCTCCGACCAACGTGAATACCACCTGACCGCAGGACAGGGCTTCCTTATCTCCCCAGAAGCCATCTGTAGCTACGAAGCAGACGAAAAGGACCCCTGGACCTATATCTGGCTTGAGTTTGACGGTCTGAAAACTGAGCATTTTCTCAGACAAGCAGGACTCTCAAAAGAACAACCTATCTTTTCGCAACGAGAAATGCCAACCTCTAGCCCTGTCTACCATGAAATGAAACAAATTCTCGCGCTCCATCATCAAAAAAGCGCTCTAGTTCTCGGACACCTTTACCTCTTTATCTCCTGCCTCATTGACTGTTCGCTAACCAAAACAAGTAGCAAACACGATGAAAACAAGGAATTTTATATACGAGAAGCCATCAACTTCGTAGAACGAAATTATGAGAAAGCTATATCCGTAGATGATTTGGCACAAGTATGCAACCTCAATCGCCACTACTTCAGTCGACTATTCAAGGAGCAAATGAACATCTCACCTCAACAATTTATCATCCAATACCGACTCAGCGAAGCCTGCGAACTCTTAAAAAACACCACTAAGACACTACAGGAAATTGCTGAAGAAATCGGCTACTCCAACCAATTCAATTTTTCAACTGCTTTTAAAAGACATTACCAAATTTCTCCAAATCGCTGGCGAAAAATCCATAAATAAACCTCTTACGTATCCTTGACGTAAGAGGTTTTTATTCTACAAATTCTCAAAAGCCAGACTTGGTTTGGCATTCAAATCCCAACCAGCAAAGTTTTCTTTGTTATATTCACTAACGGCTGCCAAGGCAATCATGCCAGCATTATCACCGCAGAGGCGAAGCGGGGGAATGATGACCTCCACATCCGTGATTTCAGCTGCCAACCGCTCTCGTAAGCCCTGATTGGCTGCTACACCGCCCGCTACGACCAAGGTCTTAACAGGGTATTTCTCCAAGGCCTTCTTGGTCTTGGTCATGAGAATGTCCATAACACAGGCTTGGAAAGAAGCTGACAGGTCCGCATTGGACAAGGTTTCCCCTTTCTGCTGGGCATTGTGGTAGAGGTTGATAAAGGCGGATTTCAAACCTGAGAAAGAAAACTCCAGATTGTCTTCCTTTATCATAGCACGAGGGAAGTCATAGATGTCCCGCCCCTCACGTGCCAACTCATCAATGACCCGACCAGCTGGATAGGGCAGTCCCATGACCCGTCCTACCTTGTCATAGGCCTCGCCGATAGCATCATCTCGCGTTTCGCCGACAATCTTATAGTCGCCCGCCTCTGACACATAGACCAACTCCGTGTGTCCACCGCTGACCAAGAGAGCCAAGAGTGGAAACTCCAACTCCTTGACCGCACGCGCCGCCATCAAGTGCCCTGCCATGTGGTTGACAGGAATGAGTGGCAAGCCATTAGCCCAGGCAAAGGCCTTGGCCGCCGAAATCCCGACTAGCAAAGTACCGACCAAACCAGGCCCATAGGTCACCGCCACAGCCGTCAAGTCCTCTGCCGTCACCTCCGCCTCCAACAAGGCCTCCTCAATACAGGCCGTAATCACTTCCACATGGTGACGGCTGGCCACCTCGGGCACCACCCCCCCAAACCGCTGGTGGCTGGCAATCTGACTGGCAATGACATTGGACAAAAGCTCCGCCTCATTGCGCAAAACAGCCACCGAGGTCTCGTCACACGAAGTCTCGATCGCCAAAATCAATCTATCTTTCATTCCGTTCTCTCTTCATTAGCACCGCGTCCTCGACAGGATTACGGTAGTAGTCTTTTCGTTTTCCTATTTTGGTAAAATGCTGGCGTGTATAGAGGGCCTGAGCTGCGCTATTGGACTCCCTCACTTCGAGGAAGATGTCTCCATCCCAGCCCATCACAGCAGCCATCAGCTGACTGGCGATTCCCAACCTCTGAAAATCAGCCCTGACAGCAATCTGCAAGATTTCCATTTCATCCAGCACCGTCTGCACAGCCAAAAAACCGACTAGCTCCTGACCCTCATAGGCCAGATAATAATCCTCATCCTGACTAGCCATGCTAGAGGCAATCTGATCCACAGTCCAGGGAGATTGGTCATAAACTGACTGCATAACTGCCAAAACAGCCTCTGCCAGATTTTCCTGACCATCGTAGTGTTTAATCTCTATCATACACGTTTGATATAACTTTCTGAGCCAGCTTGGTTGTCCTTGAGCCAGTTTTCCTCTGCCTCTACTCGTTTGAGATAGTTGGGCTCAAAGCTGGTGACATCTACTGCTGGCAAGTCTTGACCAATCACCGCCAGCTGATAGGCAGACGGCAGACTGGTTTGGTAATGGGCAGTTGGCAGAGCTTGCTCGATTTGCTCCTTAAAGTTCTCTACTTCTCCGACAAAGGTGATGTTTTCCTTGCCAGACAGGCTAGAAAGTAAGTCTTCGAAAGACCAGTAGCGGTCTGCCTCGACTGCTCTGCCATTTTCATAAACACCTGCATAGACGCAGTTACGGCGGGCATCAATGAGGGGCACCACCAGACCCGTCAGGCTAGGCGAAACCAGGGACTGAAGACTGGATAGTCCCACCAAGTCGATCTTGAGGGTGTAGGCCAGGGTCTTGGCAGTCGCCACAGCCACACGAAGCCCCGTGTAGGAGCCAGGTCCCTGAGCGACCACAACCCTATTCAAGTCTTTGGGCGTCCAGCCCACCTGTGCTACTAAAAAATCGACCACAGGCATGAGGCTGACACTATGATTTTTCTTGACGGCCAGCAGGGTTTCCGCCTGCAAACGACCGTCCTCCACCAAGGCAACCGATAGGGCCTGGTTGGAGCTGTCTAAAGCTAGGATTTTCATCTTCTCCTCTTTCCTTATACTCAATGAAAATCAAAATCAGACTAGCTCCTAAGGTTTGGGAAACCTCCACTGGAGCTTTCCACTCATCAAATCAAGTCAACAACGTCTGATTTTGATTTTCGAAGAGTATTTCAATGCTACTCTCTATTGTAAGCCATCTTGACCTTTTTTTCAAATAATGAAAAGAATCGGTTGTGATTTCAAGTAGGTTAATGGATCGAATCGATTTGTCATTCTAGTAAGTCACATCACTATCTGGCAGTTGACAGGCATTTCTCGGCACAATTGAACTTAGTCTTAGTAATCCCAACACACTCGGAATCCTAACTCATTTCTTTGATTTATCCCCTTCTGAAATACCGAATTTCTGAAAATCATGACACTTTTCCATTTTCCTACCAAACCCTTTTACCATCAGCATATTTTATGGTATAATGAAGAGTACATTTAGACTGAATAAATTGACAACTCGAGAAAATTGAATAGACATTACCAAACATACCCAACTGTTTGGGGCTTTTTTCATAGTTGCCAGTCAAAAAGAAAGGAACTATACTACACATGATTTATAAAGTATTCTATCAAGAATCAAAAATTAGCCCACGTCGCGAGCAAACACGCGCTCTTTATCTAGACATCGATGCTGCATCAGAATTGGAAGGTCGTATTATCGCGCGTGAATTGGTGGAAACCAACCGCCCTGAATACAACATCGAATTTATCGACCTCTTATCAGACAATCATCTTGAATACGAGAAAGAGCACGCAGATTTCAAAATTACGGAGTTTTAATCCATGTCATCAGTCAATCTAAAACCTCATGAAGTTGGCGTTTTCGCCATCGGTGGTTTGGGAGAAATCGGGAAAAACACCTACGGTATCGAGTACAAGGATGAAATTCTCATCGTCGATGCCGGTATCAAGTTCCCAGAAGATGACCTATTGGGTATCGACTACGTTATCCCAGACTACTCCTACATCGTTGAAAACCTAGACCGCGTGAAAGGTCTGGTTATTACCCACGGGCACGAAGACCACATCGGAGGCATTCCCTTCTTACTCAAGCAAGCCAATGTCCCAATCTATGCTGGACCTTTAGCCCTCGCCCTCATTCGAGGCAAATTGGAAGAACACGGACTGCTCCGTGATGCGACTTTGCATGAAATCAATCATAATACAGAGTTGACCTTCAAGCACCTCAAAGTCAGCTTCTTCCGTACCACCCACTCCATTCCAGAGCCACTTGGTATCGTCGTTGACACCCCGCAAGGAAAAATCGTCTGTACCGGTGACTTCAAGTTCGATTTCACTCCAGTTGGCGAGCCAGCAGACCTTCACCGCATGGCTGCTCTCGGTGAAGAAGGTGTTCTCTGCCTCCTCTCCGACTCGACAAATGCTGAAGTCCCAACCTTTACCAACTCGGAAAAAGTGGTCGGTCAGTCCATTATGAAATTGATTGAAGGCATCCACGGACGCATTATCTTTGCTTCCTTTGCCTCCAACATCTTCCGTCTCCAACAGGCGGCTGATGCAGCGGTTAAGACCGGACGCAAGATCGCTGTCTTTGGACGTTCCATGGAAAAGGCCATTGTTAACGGTATCGAGCTCGGCTACATCAAGGTGCCTAAGGATACCTTCATCGAGCCAAACGAGATCAAAGAATATCCTGCCAGCGAGATCATGATTCTCTGTACAGGGAGCCAAGGGGAGCCTATGGCAGCACTCTCTCGCATCGCCCACGGTACCCACCGTCAAGTGCAACTCCAGCCAGGCGACACGGTTATCTTCTCGTCCAGCCCTATTCCGGGAAATACCACAGGTGTCAACAAGCTCATCAATATCCTGATTGAAGCCGGTGTCGATGTGATTCACGGTAAAATTAACAACATCCATACCTCTGGGCACGGTGGTCAACAAGAGCAAAAACTCATGCTCCGCTTGATCAAACCAAAATACTTCATGCCTGTCCATGGTGAATACCGCATGCAAAAAATCCATGCCAGCCTAGCTGTTGATACAGGCGTTCCAAAAGATAATATCTTCATCATGGAAAACGGAGATGTCCTTGCTCTGACAAAAGATTCTGCACGTCTCGCAGGTCAATTCAACGCCCAAGACATCTATGTCGATGGAAACCGCATCGGTGAAATCGGCGCAGCAGTCCTCAAAGACCGCCGCGATCTTTCAGAAGACGGTGTTGTCCTTGCAGTAGCCACTGTCGATTTTAATTCTAAGATGATATTAGCAGGACCAGACATCCTCAGTCGCGGTTTTATCTATATGAGAGAATCTGGCGAGCTCATTCGCGAAAGCCAACGCGTCCTTTTCAACGCTATCCGCATCGCCATGCGCAACAAAGACGCAAATATCCAAACAGTCAACGGCGCTATTGTTAACGCCCTACGACCATTCCTATATGAAAAAACAGAGCGTGAACCAATCATTATCCCAATGATTCTGACGCCTGACCGATAACACACTGAAATCCCATAGGTGAAACCTCTGGGATTTATTTTATATTAATACTCTTCGAAAATCAAAATTATCCGTTGTCAACTTGCCTTGATGAACTCCAGTTCTATCTTTGGCTTCGTTTCCTAGGCTACTTTTGATTTTCATTGAGTATAACAAGATAACCCAGCTTGAAAAAAGACCGATTTCAAGCTCATGTCCATCCCCTCGCCCTGCTATTTCTTAGCTCAGGCTGAAACAGTCTCTTCCCAGACTACTTCACTCCACTGGACCATTACTCGCTTTCCAATTTCTCAGCTCATGAACAAAGGACCCGTCGGGGTCCTAATTCGCTATCTGGTTTTCAAGCTCGTGAACAAAGGACCCGTTGGGGTCCTTTGTTTAATACATATCCAAATAGTTGTCGATTTCCCATTGAGAAACGTAGGTTGCGTAGCTTGCCCATTCGATTTTCTTAGCTTCCAAGAAATTCGTATAGATATGATCACCTAGAGCTGCACGAACTACCTCGTCTTCACGAAGAGCTTTCAATGCATTGTGAAGAGTTGAAGGAAGATCAGTGATACCTGCTTCACGACGCTCCTCATCAGACATTGCATAGATATTAGATTCTACTGGTGCTGGTGCTTCAATTTTATTTTGAATACCTTCCAAGCCAACTTCCAACAGAACGGCCATAGCTAAGTATGGGTTGGCAGTTGGATCAACCGAGCGCAATTCCAAACGAGTTCCCATTCCACGTGATGCAGGTACGCGAACCAATGGTGAGCGGTTTTTACCAGCCCAAGCAATATACACAGGAGCTTCAAAGCCTGGAACCAAACGCTTGTAAGAGTTCACTGTCGGGTTTGTAATAGCAGTATAGTTATAAGCATGCTTAATCAAACCACCAAGGAAATGGTAAGCAGTTTGAGACAGCTGCATACCGCGAGGATCTTCTGGATCAAAGAAGGCATTATTCCCATCCTTATCAAAGAGTGACATGTTACAGTGCATACCTGAACCAGCAATACCAAACTTAGGCTTGGCCATAAATGTCGCATACATACCATGCTTACGAGCAATTGTTTTAACAACTAACTTGAAGATTTGAATATTGTCACAAGCTTTTAAGACATCCGCATATTTGAAGTCAATTTCATGCTGACCTACTGCCACTTCGTGATGGCTCGCTTCAACTTCAAAGCCCATCTCTGTCAAGACATTGACGATTTCGCGACGTGTATTATCAGCCAAGTCCGTTGGTGCGAGGTCAAAGTAACCACCTTTATCATTTACTTCAAGCGTTGGATTTCCTTGTTCGTCCATCTTAAAGAGGAAGAATTCTGGTTCTGGACCAAGGTTGAATGAAGAGAAACCTGCCTCTTCCATGTGACGAAGCGATTTCTTCAAATTTCCACGTGGGTCACCAGCAAAAGGCTTAGCATCTGTTGTATAAATATCACAAATCAAGCCAGCTACACGGCCATTTTCATCACCCCAAGGGAAGATAGTCCATGTATCCAAGTCTGGGTAAAGATACATATCTGATTCATTGATACGAACAAATCCTTCAATAGATGAACCATCAAACATGACCTTATTTGACAAAACCTTTTCGACCTGCTCATCAGTTGCTGGAATTTCTACGTTTTTCATCACTCCCATGATGTCTGTAAACATAAGACGTAGGAAGGTAACGTTTTTCTCTTTGATATCGCGCTTGATATCTGCCACTGTGAATGTCATTATTTTTCTCCTCTATTTTAAAAGCTAATTACGACGAACGGAAAATGGAACTAGGACTTGAAAATCGTCCCTGACGACTGAATTCATCATGTAAGATACGACGGACATCTTCATCAGTCAAGGTTTTCTGCTGTTTTTGGACCTTAGCTTTCGCTTCCCGATTTGCATATTCCTTCTTAATCGCAGCAATATTCAAACCTTCATCCAAAAAATCCTTGATTTCTAAAAGTAAGTCCATATCATTTAGAGAATACAAGCGACGATTCCCTTCATTGCGATCGGGCTTAATCAAGCCTTGATCTTCATAGTAACGAATTTGACGAGCAGTTAAATCTGTCAACTTCATCACACTACCGATCGGAAAGATGGCTAAGGAACGACGAAACTCTTTTTCTCTCATAACGAACTCCTTTCTGCCTACCATTATAGGAGAATTTTTTTTTGAGGTCAATAGGCGATGTTATATTTTGTGACATCATTTATCCTGAAAACGTTTTTTTATAACATTCACATCATAATTAACTAGAATCGCAATGAAAACTCCAATAAAGGTTTCAAACACACGAATAAACACATATTGAATCGTATCACCAGCAGGAATAGACAATGTAATAATTAATAAAGCTGAGACTCCACCAATAATTCCCGCTTTATTATTCATCGCCACATTTGTCATAATCGTTAACATGACAAATATCGGAACAAAAACCGCAGTTACCCAAAAATGATCTAAGAATAACCTATCCAAAATAAAGAAAAGTAGCGCATAAAAACCAGCAATAGAATTACCCAGAATACGAGAAGCCCCAAAATGGACACTCTGATCGAAGTCTTCTCGTAAACTAAACACAGCCGTCAAAGCCGCAATCTGAATCCCTTGCCAACCCAGAAAACCAAACAAAAGAATAACTAGGAAGACTGCCAAACCCGATTTGAACGTCCGCATCCCCAACCGAAATTTCTTTGGATCAAATGTATATTTTTTAAACATACCTCTATTCTAACATGATTTCGAAAAATAGAATAGCAAATACCTGCCCAGCTTTTCTTTTCTCCTAAGCTCGACTGGAAAAGCCTCCTGTTCACGCCAGCTTTTCGAAAAAACAATAATCTGCCACTTCAAATCAGCCGCAAGAGGGAACCCAGAAGTAAGATAAACGAATAGACACTGCAAAAAACAACGTCTTTTTTTTGCATTTATATTTTTGTTTGGTAGCTGAATGGCAGTTGTGACCAACCTATTCAGCCTTACGGAGTTCAAATAGCCCAGTGGGCTATTTGAAGTTATCACCAAGAAAAAAAAACAAAGCAACAAGCTACGGAATCATTTTTGACAGAAGCCTCGCTTCTTCTATTTCTAACCTCAACATATCTGCGAGATATGTTGAACTGACACACCGCCTATTTTTCATTTCAGTAAACACCGCAAGTTCTGGAAGTACACCTTGCTAGACTTTCTAATTCGCTTAGCTTCGTAGAAACTCTACGCGATGCACAAAATGCAACGGAAACCCGTTGCATTTTAGCCTTTCCCTAGGCTGATTTTCTAAACTCACTAGGTTCACAGAAAATCTAGCCTTTGCACTAGAAAAGAGTTGGTCTCCCAACTCTTTTCATCGTTCATACGCAGTAGCTAAATGGTAGTTCACTTTGCTACGCTTGTGACCAACCTATTCAGCCTTGCGGGGGTGCGTCTACGGAATCGTTTTTGACAGAAGCTTCGCTTCTTCTATTTCCAACCTCAAAATATCCCCCAGATATTTTGAGCTGACTTACCGCCTATTTTTCAGTAAGTGCTGCAAGTCCTGGAAGCACTTTTCACCTTGCTAGACTTTCTAACTCGCTTAGCTTCGTAGAAACTCTACGCGATGCACAAAATGCAACGGAAATCCGTTGCATTTTAGCCTTCAAGTTTATTGAACTTACTTTTCAGTCAAAGCTGCGAGACCAGGCAATACTTTACCTTCTAACAACTCCATTGATGCACCACCACCAGTTGAGATCCATGAGAACTTGTCTGCACGACCAAGGTTGATAGCTGCTGCTGCTGAGTCACCACCACCGATGATTGATTTCACGCCTGGTTGTTTCACGATAGCGTCCATTACACCGATTGTACCTGCTTGGAAGTCTGGGTTTTCAAATACACCCATAGGACCATTCCAAACAACTGTTTTCGCACCAGTCAAAGCTTCGTCAAACTTAGCGATTGACTTAGGACCGATGTCAAGACCAAGGAAGCCTTCTGAAACTGCTTCGCCTTCAGTGTCGCGAACTTCAGTGTATCCAGCAAATGCGTTAGCTTCTTTTGAGTCAACTGGCAAGATCAATTTACCGTTAGCTTTTTCAAGAAGTGCTTTTGCTACATCCAATTTATCTTCTTCTACAAGTGAGTTACCGATTTCGATACCTTGAGCTTTGTAGAATGTGTAAGTCATACCACCACCGATAAGAACTTTATCAGCTTTTTCAAGAAGGTTCTCGATAACACCGATCTTATCAGATACTTTTGAACCACCAAGGATTGCTACGAATGGGCGCTCTGGAGTTTCAACAGCTTCTTGGATGTAAGCAATTTCGTTTTCCAAAAGGAAACCAGCTACTGCTTTTTCTACGTTTGCTGAGATACCAACGTTTGATGCGTGTGCACGGTGTGCAGTACCAAATGCATCGTTAACGAAGATACCATCACCAAGTGAAGCCCAGTATTTACCAAGTTCTTCGTCGTTTTTAGATTCTTTCTTACCATCAACATCTTCGAAACGAGTGTTTTCAACAAGGAGAACTTGTCCATCTTCCAAAGCATTGATAGCTGCTTCCAATTCAGCACCACGAGTAGCACCTGCGATGAAAGCAACGTCTTGACCCAATTTAGCTGCCAAGTCAGCTGCTACAGGAGCCAATGATTTACCTTCTTTGTCAGCTTCTTCTTTCACACGACCAAGGTGAGAGAAAAGAATTGCACGTCCACCTTGCTCAAGAATATACTTGATAGTTGGAAGAGCTGCTGTAATACGGTTATCGTTAGTGATAACGCCATCTTTCAAAGGCACGTTGAAGTCCACACGAACAAGAACTTTTTTGCCTTTCAATTCTACATCTTTAACAGTCAATTTTGCCATTAGATAAGAACTCCTTAAATTATATTTACTTTACCATTGTATCATATTTTCTGTATTTTTTCTTGCATAAAGATATTTTTTTCACAAATGTTAGGAAATCTAAAACTATCGCCTCGTAATCAGATTTTTCAAAGTCTAAAATTGCCAAACCAGAAACAACTTATGCCATCCTTGCTTCTTAGCATAAGGAAACAACTATATTTCAGCAATCAAAACAAAAAAAGAGGCCGAAGCCTCTTCGATTTTCACTAAGGATTATTTAGCGATTTTTGCGAAGTACTCAAGAGTACGAACAAGTTGTGCAGTGTAAGACATTTCGTTGTCGTACCATGAAACAACTTTAACCAATTGCTCGCCATCAACTTCGATAACTTTAGTTTGAGTTGCATCAAACAATGAACCGAATGAGATACCTACGATATCTGAAGATACGAGTTGGTCTTCAGTGTAACCAAATGATTCAGTAGCAGCAGCTTTCATAGCAGCGTTTACTTCTTCAGCAGTTACTTTCTTGTCAAGAGTTGCAACCAATTCAGTTACAGAACCTGTTGGAACTGGAACACGTTGTGCAGCACCGTCAAGTTTACCGTTCAATTCTGGGATTACCAAGCCGATAGCTTTAGCAGCACCAGTTGAGTTAGGAACGATATTTGCAGCAGCAGCACGTGCACGACGAAGGTCACCACCACGGTGTGGTCCGTCAAGAACCATTTGGTCACCAGTGTAACCGTGGATTGTAGTCATCAAACCTTTTTGAACGCCAAATGCATCGTGAAGAGCTTTAGCCATTGGTGCCAAACAGTTTGTAGTACATGAAGCACCTGAGATAACTGTTTCAGTACCATCAAGGATGTCGTGGTTAGTGTTGAAAACAACAGTCTTAACATCGTTACCACCAGGAGCAGTGATAACAACTTTTTTAGCACCGTTAGCGTGGATGTGTTGCTCAGCTTTTTCTTTAGAAGCAAAGAAACCTGTAGCTTCCAAAACGATATCTACGCCATCAGTAGCCCAGTCGATGTTTCCTGGCTCACGCTCAGCAGAAACTTTAACGAATTTACCGTTAACTTCGAAACCACCGTCTTTAACTTCAACAGTACCGTCGAAACGACCTTGAGTTGTGTCATATTTCAACAAGTGTGCAAGCATTACTGGATCTGTAAGGTCGTTGATACGAGTAACTTCAACACCTTCTACGTTTTGGATACGACGGAAAGCAAGACGACCGATACGTCCGAAACCGTTAATACCAACTTTAACTACCATGAATGATTTCCTCCTTATGAAAATCGAGTTCTTTATTTTAAAAGGCAAGCCTTTTAATCCTTTTGTGAAAATATTAACTTGTAAGCCTACAAGCATCTTTTCAACGTTTTTATTATATAACTATTTACCGAAAATTGCAACTGCTTACCGGTTCATCTTATGTAAAAAATAGAAGGCCAAAAAATAAAAGCTAAAAATCATAGCCATGCGTTCTCTCGGGTGGTTATGACTGGTTAAATACTTAACTTAATAGCATTGCCATACCTCGACACATTTTTTACCGATTCTTGGTTTACTACTACTTCTATTTTTTACCTAAAAAAGTGTCTACCGCCCATTTTGGACCGCAGACACCTCTATAATCTTTTACCACACTCGTAAGCGGTCTTCTGGTTTCACATACATTGGATCCCCTTCTTTGACATTGAAGTCTGTATAGAATTGATCAATTTGGTTGACAATGTTGTTAACCCGATATTTAGCTGGTGGATGTTCGTCGCTGATGCTGGCAATAGCAAATTCTTTGGTGGTGACTTCACGCCATGCTTTACCATAAGACTCGAAGACTTTCTTCGTATTGTAGCCTTTTTTCTGAGCAATATCAATGGCAACCGTTAAACCACCGAGATCCGCCATGATTTCACCGGTTGAAATTTCGCCATTGACATAGTAGCCCGGAGCCACTTCCAATTTAGAGTAGATATCTGCTGCCTGTTGAACCTTTTTATTAAATTTTTCAAGGTCTTCTGGTTTCCACCAGTTGACAAGGTTCCCTTTTTCATCAAATTGAGAACCAGCCTTATCAAAGGCATGGGAAATTTCATGACCGATAACAGCCCCGATTCCACCCAGATTTTCTTCGGGACTAGCCTTTGGATCGTAGAGAGGAGCCTGTAAAATCCCTGCCGGAAAAACAATTTCGTTGTTAGTTGGGCTGTAATAGGCATTCACCGTGTGAGAAGGCATGCCGAACTGCGACTTATCAAAAGGCTTGCCAAATTGCCCCATCTCTTCACGCAATTCAAGTGTTTTTACCATATCGAAGTTAGAAAGAAGACTCCCTCCTTCTTCTTTGGATTGGATAGCAAGTTGTGAGTAATCCTTCCACTGGTCTGGATAGCCGATTTTAACAACCAATGTATCTAGTTTTTTCAAGGCCCGCATCTTGGTTTCTTCAGACATCCACTGCACTGCTTTGATTCGCTCTGCATAAGTCGCTTTAATCTCTTGAACCATAGATAGGATATTAGCCTTGGATTCTTCTGAAAAATGGTGTTTAACGTAAACTTTGCCAATCATATCGGAGAAATTTGCATCAATGGCCGCTTGAGCAACTTCTTCCTGACTCGGAGTATCTACCGCACCAGTTGCTACGCCGTCGTATTTCGCTTTTGCCTCGATTAAATTGCTTGACAGATAATCATTGTAATGGGCAATCACACGATATTGGAGCAGGGCTTTAAGAGCGTCTAAATTCTTTTCTTGATAGAGTTCATTTAATTTTTTTAGAGCATCTGGTTCTGATACGACTGTCGTTGGAGCATTCTGAAGTCCTAACTCAGAAACCAACTCAGCAATCGGTAGGTTGGGAACCAGTGCTTTGACCTCATCCCAAGTCTTCTCGTTATACATGGCTTCAAAGTTATTGGCTTCTTCTTTTGGCCGTTGCACTGCAGCCATCTCTTTTTCCAAATTAAAGAGGAGGTCTGCCTTAGAAGAGGCTTCTTTTGAGGATTCTCCTGCCAAGCTAAACACTTCCTGCAGATAGGCTTTAAAGGCTTTTTGGTTTTTCAGTGAAAATTCATCTGTGCCATCATAATTTTCTTTTGGAAAACTTAACTTGTGAGGGTCAACGTAGATGGTGTTTTTGTTACTGTCTTTTATATCTTGAGTAACGTTTATATGAAGCAAATTGCGGATGTTTTTGCCGTATAGGGCTACCAGAATCTTGTTGAGTTCTTCCATGGTAGAGGCTTTTTTAATCTCCTCTAAATAAGGCTTGATAGGCTCTAACCCCAATTTGTTGCGAGTATCAAAATCGGCTGCCAATCGGTAAAAATCAATAAGTTTTTTCTCATCACTACCAGCTTGCAGCTTGGAATAGTCCATATCCAGCTGGTCAATCATCTCCTGTATCGCTTCTTGCGTTTTCTCAGAGAGTTGACTCAGATTATCTATTTGCGATTCACCGGCACCTAATTTTGTATCTTTCAACCATTGCGCATTGATATAAGAATGAAAATCCGTCTGTGGTGTTGCTTCACCTGCTTTGGGAGCCGAGGAATTACTTGTGCCACAGGCTGTCAAAAATGTCGCACAGGCGACTGCTACTAATGAAAATTTTAGTTTTTTTCTCATGGTTTCTGTCCTTTCTTTTTATTGTTAATGTGCTTAGTACCACTATTTCATCACCATACAAGCATCCTCCTTTAGTAATTAGCGGTCCTAAACTACTCTTTCATCGATCTACCTTATAAGGATTCTAACATTTATATCTGCTTTTCTTCTGTAGCCTATCTATTAATTCTCTTATTTTTTGTAACCATTCCCAAACAAAGTAATTCTAAATAATTTAAAACATTTATTTTAGCAAATTGAGTGAGAGTAGGCAAGAACTCGAACGGTCAAAAGAGTTCAGCAACAATTCCTAATTTTAAGTTATTAAGCTAAAACAATCTATTCACAGACCGTTTTAATCCGTTTATTTCACAGTAGCCAGACCTAGAAGTCACTGTTGAGTTCATCGGCAACAGGAATCTTATACCCAATGAAATCCCAAAATAGCAAACCCTGATCTTTTGTTAGCCATCCACACCTAAATTAGGGTATTTTTTTATAAATTGTAGCTTTCTCATTGTATATTTCCAAAAAGGATCTGACGGATACCTATTTTTTAGTCGTTTAGTTTGTTTTTAGCACTCACTTCAAAGGTTCAGGGAACCTTTGAAGGCTAGAGATAGGGCGAAGCAAGTTCGCCTCAATAGCTGCAGGTTGCTAGAACAGCCTTTAGGCTGTTCTAAGTTAGAAATAAGACTTGCCTCGCGAATCACCTCTGTAAAGTACGGCAAAGCGAGTTCAAATGCTCCAGTGAAGTGTTCAAAGTTGAAAATAGGGAAACGAAGTTTCATCGCTCGTCGAAGTAATCAAAGATAAACTACTGATACTCAATAAAAATCAAAAGTAGCCTAGGAAACGAAGCCGAAGATAGAACTGGAGTTCATCAAAGCAAGTTGACAACGGATAATTTTGATTTTCGAAGAGTATGAGTATCACGCTCAGATGTGTGACATATCCGTCGTACCAAAAAACACCTACCCGAAGGTAGGTGTAGATAGACAATTAAGCATTGCCACCGTTTTTCTTGATGATTTCATCTTGTACAGATTTTGGTACATCTTCGTAGTGGTCAAATACCATCATGAAAGTACCGCGACCTTGTGTTGCTGAACGAAGAACAGTTGCGTAACCGAACATTTCAGCAAGTGGCACATAAGCACGAACGATTTGTGTGTTACCACGAGCTTCCATACCATCAACGCGACCACGACGTGCAGTAACGTGACCCATAACGTCACCAAGGTTATCTTCTGGTGCAGTGATTGTTACAAGCATCATTGGCTCAAGGATAGTTGGTTGAGCTGATTTAGCTGCTTCTTTAAGGGCAAGAGATGCTGCCACTTTGAAGGCTGTTTCAGATGAGTCGACATCGTGGTATGAACCATCGTAAAGCTTAGCTTTAACGTCAACGATTGGGTAACCAGCAAGAACACCGTTAGCCATAGATTCTACGAGACCTTTTTCAACCGCTGGGATGAATTCACGTGGAACCACACCACCGACGATAGCATTCTCGAACTCGAAACCTTTACCTTCTTCGTTTGGTGTGAATTCGATCCAAACGTCACCGAATTGACCTTTACCACCAGACTGGCGTTTGAAGAAACCACGAGCTTGTGTAGAAGCGCGGAATGTTTCACGGTATGATACTTGAGGAGCACCTACGTTTGCTTCAACCTTGAATTCACGACGCATACGGTCAACAAGGACATCCAAGTGCAACTCACCCATACCAGAGATAACTGTTTCACCAGTTTCAACGTTTGTTTCAACGCGGAATGTTGGATCTTCTTCAGCCAATTTAGAAAGGGCAATACCCATCTTGTCCTGGTCAGCTTTAGACTTAGGCTCAACCATCAATTGGATAACTGGTTCTGGAACGTGGATTGACTCAAGGATGATTTTTGCTTTTTCATCTGTCAATGAGTCACCAGTTGTAGTATCTTTCAAACCAACCGCAGCGGCGATGTCACCTGCATAAACAGTTTCAATTTCTTGACGGCTGTTTGCGTGCATTTGAAGGATACGTCCGATACGTTCACGTTTACCTTTAGAAGTGTTCAATACGTATGAACCGCTGTTAAGGACACCTGAATATACACGGAAGAATGTCAAACGACCTACGAATGGGTCAGTCATGATCTTGAAGGCAAGAGCTGCAAATGGCTCTTCATCTGATGCATGACGCTCTTCTTCAGCATCTGTATCTGGGTTAACACCTTTAATAGCAGGGATGTCAAGTGGGCTTGGAAGGTAGTCGATAACCGCATCAAGCATCAATTGAACACCTTTGTTTTTGAAGGCTGAACCACACAATACTGGGAAGAATTCAACATTGATAGTTGCTTTACGGATAGCAACTTTCAATTCTTCGTTTGTGATTTCTTCACCTTCAAGGTATTTCATCATCAATTCTTCATCAGTTTCAGCAACTGCTTCAACCAATTTTTCACGGTATTCTTCAGCTTGCTCAAGGTATTCAGCTGGAATATCTTCTTCAAGAATATCTGTACCAAGGTCGTTAGTATAGATTTCAGCTTTCATCTTGATCAAGTCGATGATACCACGGAACTCATCTTCAGAACCGATTGGCAATTGGATTGGGTGAGCATTTGCTTGAAGACGCTCGTGAAGTGTGCTTACTGAGTAAAGGAAGTCAGCACCGATTTTATCCATTTTGTTAGCGAATACGATACGTGGAACACCGTATTCAGTTGCTTGACGCCATACTGTTTCAGTTTGTGGCTCAACACCTGATTGTGAGTCAAGAACGGTTACCGCACCATCAAGAACGCGAAGTGAACGTTGTACTTCGATTGTGAAGTCCACGTGTCCTGGTGTGTCGATGATATTTACACGGTGGTTGTTCCATTGAGCTGTTGTTGCAGCAGATGTGATAGTGATACCACGCTCTTGCTCTTGCTCCATCCAGTCCATTTGTGATGCACCTTCGTGAGTTTCACCGATTTTGTGGATTTTACCAGTGTAGTAAAGAATACGCTCAGTTGTCGTTGTTTTACCCGCGTCAACGTGCGCCATGATACCGATATTACGAGTTTTTTCTAATGAAAATTCGCGTGCCATGAGGTTTGTTCTCCTATATTTTTAGTTTTCTATTCTGATTATACCATATTTTAAGAAAAGCGAGTGGGCAAATCCCACCCGCTTAAGTTCTTACTAATGGTGTGAAGTGGTTGAGGCAAGCCTCAATCCAATTTGTGATGGTTGAACGAAGTTCCTTCATCTAATTGAGTTCAACTGACAGTTTTTGTTAAATGCAGAACTGAACTCGAACGGCCTGCTGGCAACGAAAAAAGATAAATCTCATTGAATGCAAAAGCATTCTGCTTCGATTTCCTATTTTTCGTCGACAGGCACGTTCTCTGTATCTTAATCTTACCAGCGGAAGTGTGCGAATGCGCGGTTTGCTTCTGCCATTTTGTGAGTATCTTCACGTTTCTTAACAGCTGCACCTGTGTTGTTTGCTGCATCCATGATTTCTTTCGCAAGGCGATCAATCATAGTGTGCTCACCACGGTTACGAGCGATTGTTACCAACCAACGAAGACCAAGTGTTGTACGACGCTCTGGACGAACTTCAACTGGGACTTGGTAGTTAGAACCACCGACACGACGTGCACGTACTTCAAGTACAGGCATGATGTTTTCCATTGCTGTTTCAAATACTTCAAGTGCATCGTTACCAGTTGCTTCTTTGATTTGATCAAAAGCCCCGTAAACGATTGATGCAGCAGTACCACGTTTACCGTCCAACATAACACGGTTAATCAAACGAGTTACCAATTTTGAGTTATACAATGGATCTGGCAATACTTCGCGCTTAGGCGCTTGATTTTTACGACTCATTTATATTTCCCCTTTCTTAGCCTTTTGGACGTTTAGTACCGTATTTAGAACGGCCTTGCTTACGATCGTTAACACCTGCAGTATCAAGTGCACCACGAACGATATGGTAACGTACCCCTGGAAGGTCTTTTACACGTCCACCACGAAGAAGAACAACGCTGTGCTCTTGCAAGTTGTGACCGATACCTGGGATGTAAGCAGTAACCTCGATAAGGTTGCTCAAACGTACACGAGCAAATTTACGAAGGGCTGAGTTAGGTTTTTTAGGTGTCATTGTTCCGACACGAGTTGCAACACCGCGTTTTTGTGGTGATGAAACATTTGTTTGAACTTTTTTACGGCTGTTGTAACCAACGTTCAAAGCTGGTGATTTAGATTTTTCTACTTTAGACTTACGTGGTTTACGTACCAACTGGTTAATTGTAGGCATCTACATTCTCCTGTATATATTTTTTATTTTTGGTGATAGGGCATTGGTGACAACCCCTATCTGTGTGTACTTTTGCAACATTTGTCAGCACGTCCCTGTACACTCTTGAGAGACCAAAAGTAAAAAGTACCGTCTAATATAGTACCACATCCCAAACCCATTGTCAAATAGATATGTTTGAAATTTTCAAGAAAAAACACAGCCAATCAGCTGTGTCATTTTGCTATTTCTTAGTAGCCCATACCCATTCCATCCATACCTTGTGGCATAGCTGGAGCGGCTGGTTCTGGTTTGTTGGCAACGACTGCTTCAGTTGTCAAAATCAAGCTGGCTACGGAAGCCGCATTTTGAAGAGCTGAACGTGTTACTTTAACAGGGTCAATGATACCTGCATCCATCATGTTGACCCATTCGCCTGTCGCAGCATTAAAACCTGTGCCAAGTTCTGAATTCTTCAGTTTATCAATGATAACTGAACCCTCATAACCTGCGTTATAGGCAATCTGACGAACTGGTTCTTCCAAGGCACGAAGGACAATATTGCGTCCTGTTTCATCGTCGCCTCTCAACTCCAATTTCGCTACGCTATCGATAACATTGACAAGGGCTGTACCACCACCTGCAACAATTCCTTCTTCAACTGCGGCACGTGTTGCGTTGAGGGCATCTTCGATACGGAGTTTCATTTCTTTCAACTCAGTCTCAGTAGCGGCACCGACTTTAATAACTGCAACACCGCCTGATAATTTGGCCAGACGCTCTTGCAATTTTTCACGGTCAAATTCTGAAGTTGTTCCCTCAATTTGTGACTTGATAACAGCGACACGGTTGGCAATGGCTTCTGGATTTCCAGCACCTTCAACAATGGTTGTACCATCTTTGTCAACCACAACTTTGGCAGCCTGACCAAGTGCTTCAATGGTCGCATCTTTCAAGTCCAAACCAAGGTCTTCTGTAATCACTGTACCGCCAGTCAAAATCGCGATGTCTTCCAACATAGCTTTACGACGGTCACCAAATCCTGGCGCCTTAACAGCAACAACGTTGAATGTACCACGAATCTTGTTGAGAACAAGAGTAGGAAGAGCTTCACCATCCACATCGTCAGCAATAATCAAGAGCGGACGACTAGTCTGGAGAATGCTTTCCAAAAGTGGCAAAATATCCTGGATATGAGAAATCTTCTTATCTGTAATCAAGATGAATGGATTTTCAAGCTCAGCCACCATCTTTTCATTATCTGTTACCATGTATTGTGACAGATAGCCACGGTCGAATTGCATACCTTCAACCACATCCAATTCTGTTTCCATACCGCGAGATTCTTCAATGGTGATAACGCCGTCTGTTCCCACGCGCTCCATAGCTTCTGAAATGTACTCACCAACTTTTTCAGAACGGGAAGATACCGCTGCGACTTGAGCAATTTCAGCTTTATTTGATACAGGACTTGCTTGTGCTTTCAAGGCTTCAACCGCTGTTGCAACTGCTGCTTCAATCCCACGACGGATACCGATTGGATTGGCACCTGCAGTTACGTTTTTCAAACCTTCACGAACAATAGCCTGAGTCAAAACAGTGGCAGTTGTTGTACCGTCACCAGCAATGTCATTGGTTTTTGAAGCCACTTCGGATACCAACTTAGCACCCATATTTTCAAAATGGTCTTCCAACTCGATTTCTTTAGCAATGGTCACACCGTCATTGGTAATGAGTGGTGAACCGTAAGCTTTTTCCAAGACAACATTCCGACCTTTTGGACCCAAGGTTACTTTGACCGTATCAGCCAAAATATCGACACCACGGACCATGCTTTCACGTGCATCTGCTGCAAATTTAATTTCTTTTGTCATTTTCCTACCTCTATTCTACAATTGCCAAAATGTCCGCTTCACGGATGATGTGAACGGTCTGGTCTCCGTCTTTAACTTCCAATCCTGCGTGAGCATCAATCAAAACAGTATCTCCAACTGCCACCTCTGGGGCAACCAAGTCACCGTTCAAGGTACGAATCCCTTGTCCGATCGCTAGGACACTTGCTTCTTTTGTCTTTTCTTGACTTGCACCTGCTAGGACAAATCCACCAACTGTTTGTTCTTTTTCTTCAATTTTTACGACGATACGATCGCCCAATGGTTTCAACATGGTATTACCTCCTGGTCTTTTTAGCACTCTTTACCTCCGAGTGCTAATTCACATTTCCTATTGTATCACTTGGTCAAAAATAGTCAAGAAAATTCTATTCCTTTTTCGTGAAAATCCTTCTTAAGTATGAGACAGAATTTACCTATTCATTATTGGTAAACTATGCTATACTATTTTTAAAAAGTTAGGGGGTATTCATGAAATTTTTTAGAGATTTAAAAACAGATTACCTTGAAAGCCGATTTTCAGCCTACGAAAGTTTTGCAGAATGGTTTTTAAAACGTAAATTAGGCTTTTGGGGGAGCGGGAAAGAACTCGACTGGTCAAAAAGAGTTCGTCTTCCCACCCCCGCACAGTTGATTAGGTCAGATTTGGAGTGTGAAACACGAACAAAGCTGCCAATCAACCACTGCGCTGAGATGTTGACACGAACTCTGAGAAGCGAGACTGGACTTTTTGCCCCGTCGCCTATCTACTCTGGCTAGTCTGGATATTTTTCTTTAGCCACCCTCATTACATCATTTTTTTCTTTTATGGCGTTATCCTATTGTCACTGATTGTTATGCTAGTAGAATGGTGGAAATATAGAAAATGAACAGCAAAAAACACCAACTTTCGTCGGTGTTTTTAAGGAGATATGAAAAATATTTAGGATTGACTATAGTATAGCCTACTTTTCAACATTCTCCATCGGTCTTGGGACGGATATTAAAACGGCAATTCTTCCTCTTCCAAGACCAAGTCAGCCAGATCATCACCAGTATTGTTTTCACGCATGGCACGTTGGGCGCGACTTTCTAGTAATTGGAAAGATTGGCCTAGAATCTCTGTCACATAGTGATTGCTGCCGTCTTTTTCGTATTTACGGGTCCGCAATTCACCGTCAACAGAAATTAGACTGCCCTTGCTGCCATAGGAGGCAAGTGTTTCCGCCAGTTTGCCCCAGAAGATAACATTGAGAAAATCCGCTTCACGTTCGCCATTTTCTGTCTTAAATCGTCGATTGACTGCGATGGTTACACGAGTCAAATTTTTACCGTTAGGGGTTTGAGTGAGTTCAGGTTGGGCCGTCAAGCGACCAATTAAAATTGTTTTATTATACATATTACATCCTCCTACTTATCTATTCGTAGAAAGTTCATAAAAAGAAAGAAAATCATGAAAGAATTAATAGAAAAATTGCAAACCTCTAAACCATATACCGATGATGAACTGGCTTGGTTGCTGGAAAACATCGGCCACCCAGACCCTACTATACGCGATGAATTAGTTTATGCTAGTTTTTGCCACATCTTTCTAAATGGTTTGATTACAAGAGAACAAGCACAGTCGCTACTGCAATTCTCTCAAGAAACCAATCCCCTTTCCCTATAAAGCTCCACACTAAAACGAAGTTTTACTTGCTTGCTTTACTGTCTTCTGCTGTCTGTTGACAATGACCAAGATTCTGAGTACTCTGCATTTTTAAGCACTGACGACCGCGAACTGCTTTTCCAACAGGCCTTGGATTATTTGACGATTGAAGATGACTGGTTTGGCTTTGATGAAAAACTCGGCTGGATTCATACCGCTGCCCACGGAGCAGATTTTCTTCTGGCTGCAAGCTGTCATGAGCAATTTCCCAATGATAAAACCGAAGAAGTCTGGCAGGCTATTGTCACTTGTCTAACTAAACAAAGTAAAGTTTTCTCAGCTGGCGAGGAAATCCGCCTGGCACAGATTCCTGTCTACCTTTTGCTGAATGAAAAAATGTCCGGGCAAGAGCTGACGGAATGGATTAGCAAGCTAGACTTCCCCAACCAAGAACCTCTGGACTACTTCCGGTGGCTCAACCTCCAGCATTTCCTATCCAGTCTCTACTTCCAACTCAATTCACATCAGTTTTTGACAGAGGAACTCCGACAGGCTATTGAAGGAAAAATTGAAACAGCATAAAAGAATTGGCCGTCTGACCCAATGTCATTAAGTTAAGCATTTAAGCAGCTAAAGAAACTATTCCCGTCTGAGCAGTTCATGACAAAACGGGAATAGTTTTTGTATTTAGGGCGCACAAAAAGGAGGTTTTTTAACCCAAATTTTTAACTATTATGATATTCTATAAGTGAAGCTTACGGGAGCCTGGCTTTTTATCTTTCTTTGGAAGGTTCGATTGGGTCGAATAATGGATAAATGCTTAGCAATGTAGGTTTCTAATTGGAAGGAAGTGAGTTCAGCTCTAAGAAATTTTCGACAGGCATAAACAGCGTCTGAAAAACAAATTTTATAAGTCTGTTTTAACTTTGATGTTTTAATGGTAACGTGTGAGGTTAGCCATTTACAAACATTAAAGTTGATAAAGCGAGCGTAGATTTCTTGGAGAATCCCTTCCTTCTTTTTCGCGTGAAAATGAGTCAGACCGATACTATATTTTAGGTCACGAAAACTGGTCTCTATGCCCTATCTGTAGGCATAGAGATCTTTTAATTTTTCTGGAGAATAATCGGTGTTTGTCACCAAAGTTTCAAAGAAACCAGGCTTGATTTCGAGACGCACCATTCGGAAATG